>NZ_NEDJ01000036.1 GCF_002114285.1 Halorubrum ezzemoulense DSM 17463 | reverse complement strand
GGCGGGGGGCCGCGAACCACGCCTTGCCGAGCGCCGTCGCGGCGTACGCGCAGGTGACGGCCGCGATGGCCGTGGCGCCGGCGCGGCGCGGCGAGCCCGCGACCCCCTCGCTCGCGAACCAGTAGCCGACGGCGAGCATGGCGAAGAGCAGCCACGGGTCCGCGAGGTGGGTGACTGCCGCGAAGACCACGACGACGGCCTCCGGGAGGGCGTCGACGACGGCGAACTCGCCGATCCCACGCTCGGCGGCGACGAGTCCCGTCACGCGTCCGTCGTCCGGTCAGTCATCGCCGCGGCGGCGGGCGTAGTCGAGCGCCTTCCCCGGCGTTTCGATCAGGTTGAGGCCGATACCGACGACGACGAAGATCGTGTACAGGCCGAGCGTCGAGAGTCCGAGGACGACGATGGCGCCGACCGCGTAGATCCCGTCGAGGGAGGTCAACGCGGCGAGCGTCAGCACGGTCCCGTACAGCAGCACGAGGTACGGGCCCCAGCCGCGGGCGTGGCCGCGGCGCATCCGCGAGCGGACGTACCGCTTCAGCTCCGACTCGACCTCCGGTTTGTCGACCGTCCGGCGTTCCACGTCGTCCTCGAACTCGTCGAGCTGCGACCGCAGCTCCCGGACCTCCGCTTCGAGGGCGGCGACGTCCGGCGCGCCGCGCGGCCGTTCGCCGTCGTCCCCCTTGGGATCCGACTCGCCGTTCATACCCGTGGGTCGGTCGCGGTCCTGTTGTAACTGCCGGTCCGCGGCGTCGTCGGTGCCGTCGAACGCGGCGGCGGGACCGCCGCCCCCGGCCTCCCCGGAGTCGTCGCCGCCAGTCCCCCGCCCGGCGAGCACCACGTTGACCACGCCACCGAGGACGACGACGACGGCGGCGAGGTACAGCCACGTGACCAGCAGGAGGATGCCGCCGATGACGCCGTACACCTCGTACTGCGCGGCGCCCGCGGCGTACACCTGAAACCCGGCCTGAAGCAGCGTCCAGCAGACCGCCGCGAACGCCGCGCCCGGCAGCGCCTCGCGGACGGCGATCGCCGGCTGCGGCAGGAGGTAGTACATCGGGAGGAACACGACCGCGAGGAGAGCGGGCAGGGCGAGGACGCTCGCCGCCTCGATCAGGGGAAGCGCGTCCGCGGCCGCGACGAACGCGCCCACGGCGACCATCACGCCGAGGCCGACGCCGACGCCGACGACGACCGAGGCGGCGTCGGCGACCTGCTTGAGGAGGCCGGGCGCCTCCTCGCCGCCGTACAGCGAGACGAACGCCGTGTCGAGCCCGCGGAACACCTTCAGCGTCGACCAGATCAGCAGCCCGACCCCGAGCAGGCTCGCGCCGGTCCGCCCGCCGGCCGAGGAGACGGCCCCGACGACCGCCTCCTCGCCGGCCGGCGTGAGGAACTCGCCCGTGGACGCCACCAGCTCGGCGGCGATGGTCTCGCCGAAGACGGCGGTGGCGACGACGACCAGCAGCAGGAGCGCGGGGACGAGCGAGACGAACGCGTAGTAGGCGATGGCGGCCGCGAGGAACGTCACCTGCCTGTCGACCGCGAGGTCGGCGACGCGTCGAACCGTCCCGAACGCGGTGCGCGAGTGTCGAGACACGTCACGCGTTTCGACCGACCGCGACAAAAGCGGGAGGGTGCCGGGCGCGGCGCGGGCGGGCGCTCGTGGGGTGGAATTCGCGGCGGGAGCGAACGCGGCCGCGGCCCCGTCAGTCCGCGTTGTCGCCGAGGACCGCCTCGCGCATCTCGGGGATCGACGCCGTGCTCTTCACCGCCGTGCCACGGTAGTGCGCGCGGCTCGCCTCGTGGCCGGCCCCGCGGACGCGCTCGACGAACTCGTCCATCCCGATCGCGGGCTCACCCCACTCCTTGTACAGCCGGTGCTGGTCGTAGTGCGTGGGGGTGTCGAGTTCGCGAGCGACCGTCCCGAGCAGCTTGCGCGCACGCTTCGCCTCGCCCATGTCGTCCGTCACCTCGCGGCGGACGGCGCGCGCGAAGTCGGCGTCCGCGACCGGGCCGAGCCAGATCGGACCGGCCGTGAGGACGCGGTCGCTCCCGCACTCCGGGCAGGCGTCGACCGGGTCGGCGACGTGCCCCGGCGTCGCCGAGCGCCAGAGGCAGTCCTCGCAGTGGTCGACGTACCCCACGCCGTCGAGGCAGTCGTCGGCCGCGCGGGCGCCCGACTCCAGTTCGAGGTAGGTCCGCGCGTAGTGACGGGAGACGTGCGAGAGGATCGGCGTCGCCGCCTTGTCGTAGCGCGCGGCGGTCCGCACCAAGGCGGATATCAGCGTTCGGAGCCCCATCTCGGGGTGATAGTCGGTGTTGCGCGGGACCGCGCCGTACTTCCGGATCCCGCTGTTGAGGTGGGCGCCGCACAGCGGCGCGGTGTCGGTGGCAGTGACGCAGACCAGGTTGCGCCCGTTCGCGAACGCGGCGTCCGCGAAGGGGATCGGTGTGCCGTACGGGTCCAGATCGACGACGTCGAACGGCCCCTCGTCGTACAGGAGGGCGTTGACGTCGCGGTGGACCGCCTCGCCGTCGAGGCCGTTGGCGTCGAGGTTCGTGGCGGCGAGCTCGACCGCGTCCGCGTCGACGTCGGCGCAGGTGACCCGATACCCCTCCGCGGCGGCGCGGACCCCCCTGACCCCGGAGGCGGCCATCGCGTCGAGGTACGAGGCGACGCGCGGTTCGCGGTCGCGGTAGGCGCGCAGCGTCGCGACCGTCACGTCGCGGTTCAGCTCCTGCGTCGGGTTGAAGAAGACGCCGCCGCCGGTGCCCTTGCTGGCGCCGTCGCGAGCCTCCGGGACGGAGACGGTGAGTCCGCCCTCTTCGATGTCCATACGCTCGATTCGACCATCCGGCCTAAAAGGGTCGCGCTCCGGGTCCGGGGGTGCGCTCCGGATCTCCGGGCGCGGGGCGCGGACGCCCAACGAGGGAGGCTTTTACGCCGCGGGCTCGCAAGGTAACCGTATGAACGGATATCCCACGCGGCGGGCGAGCGCGGTCGACGAGGAGACGGAGGGCCGGGAATGGTAAGCCCGGCGCGGGTAGACGCGGCGACCGACATCGCGTACGGCGCGCTGATCGTCCTGTCGATCGTGTTGATCGCGACGACGCAGGTGAACAACGTCGCGATCGCGTTCGGGATCGGGGTGTTCGCGTCGTACGTGATCCACGTCGTGTGGAAGATGGCCCGCTTCGATCCGGACTGGATGACGCGCGAGGTCGCCGACCAGGTCGGGAAACAGGTCGAAGAGAGCGTCGGCGAGACCGTCGACAAGGAGGTCGAGAAGACCGTCGGTGAGACGGTCAACAAGGAGGTCGAGAAGACCGTCGGCGAAACGGTGAGCAAGGAGGTCGAGAAGACCGTCGAGGAGACGGTCGGCGAGAAGGTGGAGGAGACCGTGAGCAAGGAGGTCGAGAAGAGCGTCGGCGAGACCGTCAACAAGGAGGTCGGCGAGGTCGCCGACGACGTCAGCGACACGGTCAGCGAGGAGGTCTCGGGCAAGGTCGAAGAGACCGTGGGCGAGACGGTAGAGAAGACCGTCGAGGAGACCGTCGGCGAGAAAGTCGAAGAGACGGTAGAGAAGACCGTCGAAGAAACCGTCGGCGAGAAAGTCGAAGAGACGGTGGAGAAAACCGTCGAAGAAACCGTCGGCGAGAAGGTCGAAGAGACGGTGGAGAAAACCGTCGAAGAAAAGGTCGAAGAAGCCGCCGAGGAGATGAGCGACGACGAAGAGGACGCGGCGGACGAAGCCGCTGCGAGCGATCGGTCCGACGCCGTATAGCCGGGGCGACCGCGGCCGGCGGTCTCGGTGGGATCGAGCCGAGCGGTGCGTCTCCGAGCGAAAGGCGACCAGCCGGAACAACCCGATCTGGTCACGCCTCGGAAGTCGCGGGCGATAGCGGCCGAACCCGACCGGTCGCTCCCCTAACGCCGAGTTCTCGATCCGTTGTCGACGCGAAGCGTCAGGAACCGACTCGGCGCGATACTGTGTCGTTTGAATTTACACCGACGGAATCGACAGCTGGCGATGTACCGGAGGTACCCGTACGTCGTCGTGGCTCGGTGAACGTTGAGCCGGCCGTTGTATCCGCATCCGCGCGGGGGGCGTCGGCTTCCGTCTGTTCGACCGGTGTTTCGATAGATTCTGGTTAATCGTCGGCGATCGCCTCGGTCTCGTCGAGTTGCTCGAAGAAGCCGTCCGAGTCGGTCACTTCGACTCCCACCGGTAGGAGACTGCTGAGTACGACGCAGTCGCTCAGGGTCGAAGAAGAACGGAAAGGAGTGGATGTTCGCTACTCGTTGCCGAACATCTGGCGCATCATCGGGTGCATCTCCATGAGCTGCTCTTCGGCGATCTCCTCGTACAGCTTGTACGTGATAGAGACCGCAAGCAGTAGCCCGGTGCCGGAGACCTGCCCGATGGTGCCGAGCAGGTTCGCCATCACGGCGAGCAGCCCGACGAGGGCGCCGCCGATGACGGTCACCTGCGGGATGTACCGCTCCATGACCTTCTCGACGACCTGCGGGTTCCGGCGGAACCCGGGGATCTGCATCCCGGAGTTCTGGATCTGTTTCGCGGTCGCCTCCGGCCCCATGCCGGTAGTCTCGACCCAGAAGATCGCGAAGATGGCGCCGCCGACGATCATGAACGCGAGGTCGATCGCGAGCCGGATCGCGATCATCCACGGCTCGACGGACGCCGGTATCTCACCGAGGAACCACATCCACTGCCCCCGGCTCTGAATCGGGTTCAGGTAGTAGAACAGCCCGCCGATGGGCTGCCCCTGCTCGCTGTAGGTCCCGAGTATTGCCGGCATCCCCGCCCACTGCGAGGAGAGGATCTGGCCGAGGAACTGGATGTTCGCCTGCAGCGCGCGAACGAGGATCATCGGGAGGACGGACGCGTAGATGAGCTTCACCGGGAAGCGTCCACGGGCGCCCTTCACGCGGGCGTGCGACAGCGGGATCTCGACGCGGACCGACTCCGCGTACACGACGATCCCGAAGATGAACACCGTGGTGAAAAGCGCCAGAATGTTCCCCGGATCGAAGAGGAGATTCTGGAGCCCCTCCGCCGTGAACGGCGACATCGACACCGGCACGTCGCCGAAGATGACGCCGTACCAGCTCGCGAAGAAGCCGGAGGCGCCGAGTGCGGAGAAGCTGAAGAAGCCGCCGACGATCTGCTGGCTCACCGACGCGATGATGAACAGCCCGACGCCGGAGCCGACGCCCCACTTGCTCACGATCTCGTCCATGAACAGGCTGAGGATGCCGCCGACGAAGATCTGCGCGAAGATCAGCACCTGAACGCCGAACGTCCCGATGCCGAGCGCGCTCGCGACCGCGTCGTCCGCGGGGAGGAACCCCCCGGTGAACACCATCGGCGCCGCCGTGAGGGCGGAGACGATGATCACCAGCAGCTTCTGGAGGCCCTGATAGAGGACCTGGTCGCGCGGGTCGTTCTCGGTGTCGAGCCCGAGGAGGTTCGCACCGCCCAACAGCTGGAGGACGATGGACGCCGTGACGATCGGTCCGATACCGACCTGTAGCAGCGACCCGGACGACCCGGCGAGCACCGACCGGAACTGCCCGAAGAAGTCCGACCCCTGCCCGACGGCCAACCCGAACGGGTTGATGTTGGTCAGGAAGAAGTAGACGATCAGGATTCCGGCCGTCCACGTAAGCTTCCGTCTGAACGGGACGTGTCCCGCGGGCCGCTCCACGACGGGCATCCGCGAGAGCACCGGTTCGGCGGCCTCCTTCCAGCTCATGTTACGCCTCGTCGTTCTCGTCGTCGGAAGTGTTTTCCGGTTCGTCAGCGGGCTCTTCGGCGCGCTCGGAGAGCGTCGCCTCGCCGCCCGCCTCCTCGATGAGCTCGACCGCACCGGTGGTGAACGCGTCGGCCGTGACGCGGAGTTCGCGGCGGACCTGCCCGCCGCCGAGCACCTTCACCACGTCAGCCTCGTGGCCGTCCTCAACGACGTCGCGCGCGTCGAAGACGTACGCGTCGCCGTCCTCCTCGGCGAGACCGTCCGCGGCGTACAGCGCCGCGTCCTCGTCGAGCTTCTGGATCTTCACTTCGAGGACCTCCGTCTGAGCGTCCTCGGGGCGCTTGAACCCGTGCTTGCCGAGCGGACCGTAGTTGTGGTACTCGTGTTTCGCGCGACCGGCCGCGCCGCGACCGCCGCGATGCCCGGCGCCGCGCCGGTTCTTGTGCGTACCGCCGCCGTGCGTCCGAGAGCCGCGCTGTCGTCGTTTCTTGCTCGTCATCGCATCGCCTCCAGGAGACTGTCGATCTCCTCGGTGGTGTGTTTCCCGAGTTCGCCGCCCTCGATCACGGGGTGTTTGATGCCCTCGTGACCGCCGCGGGGGGCGTGGAGCCGCAGCGTCGGCGAGAGACCCTGCTCGCGCAGCGTGGTCTCCTCGTCGACGAGCGCCTCGGCCAGCGCCTCCAGGTCGGCGTAGTCGGTGTTGTCGTCGATCCACTCGTCGTCGACGTCGGCCGAGCCTTCGAGCGGCTCGCCGCGCCGCGCGATCGTTCGCGCGACGGCCTCGACGCTCGGTTCCCCGAACGCGACGACATCGTTGACCTTCGCGATCATGCCGCTGTACGAGTCCGTCTCGGGGACGAGCGTCGCATGGTTGACGCGCCCGACGTTCAGCATGTCGAGCGTGTCCTCGACGCCGGACCCGAGATTAACCTCGCCGCGGAGCTGAACGATCGCCTGCATCACTCGCTCACCTCGTCGTAGTGGACTTCGCGCGCGTGCTGGGGCGTACGGGACTGCGCCGCGTTCTCCAGCGCGTTGAACGTCGCCTTCGCGAGGTTCACCGTCGTGCGCGTGTTGCCGTCGGAGTTCGTCCAGGCGTCCTCGACGCCGGCGAGCTCTAGGATGTTGCGGACCGTCTCCGCGGCCGCGAGGCCCAGCCCCTGCGGGGCGGGCTTGATCTCGACGGTGACGGAGCCGGCCTTGCCCTTCGCCGTGCGGGTCAGGGAGTTGGTGCCGCCGGGCTGGTCCTCCCAGGACCCGGAGCCGCGGTCCACCGAGATGATGTTCAGCTTCGCGACGTCGATCGCCTTCTGGATCGCGCCGCCGACCTGGTCGTCGCGGGCCTGCGCGTAGCCGAGGTAGCCGTCGCGGTTGCCCACGGCGACCACGCAACGGAACTTCACGCGGCGGCCGGAGTCGGTCATGCGCTGGACCATGTTGATGTCCAGCACCTCGTCTTCGAGCCCCGGGAGGAGCTGGTCGACGATCTCGGCCTCCTTCAGCGGGAGCCCGGACTGGAGCGCCTGTTCCATCGACGTGATGTCGCCGTCCTGTACCTTGCGGCCGAGTCGCGTCCGCGGTTCCCAGCCGTCGTTGTGTCTACTCATGGTCCTCCTGGATTGTCGCGAGCACGTCGTCGAAGTGCTCGGGTAGCTCGCTGGCGTCGAACGCGCCGCTGTACAGCGGCTCGTCGAGCTGCTCGGCGTAGTCGGCGATGTGTTCGCCGCGCGTGCGCGACCAGTCGGCCAGCACGTCGTCGTTGTGCGGGATCTCGAGGCCCGCGTCAATCGCTCCTTCCTGTACCGCGAACGTCTTGTTGCCGGGCGTCGCCGTGTTGAGCCCGATGTCGAGGACGGCCTCGTCGAGGCCGGCGTCGACGGCGCGAGCGCCCGCGAGGTACCCGGTGAGGTACGCGCTGGGGAGGTTGCCCGTGGGGGCGTCCCAGCCGTACTCGCCGAGCTCCTCGCTGGAGGCGGCCGCGTGGGTCTCGTCGCCGTCGGATCCGGGGGTCACCAGCTGCGCCCTGACGTGAGCGTTGCTCACCCGAGCGACCAGGCGAGGCTTGCCCGATTTCAGCAGGCGCAACCTCTGATGGTAATCCGTCCGGACCTCGCGGCGGCGCCGCATCGGCACCTTGTATCGTGGTCCTGTCGCCATTAGTCCGTCACCTCGTAACCGTACTGCGTCTCGATGAACGCCTCGAGACGGGCGACGTCCTCGAAGTCTCCCCCGCTCGCTTTGTTGTACAGCGTGCGGTACTCGGAGGCGTCGAGCACGTCTTCGTCGTCGCGAAGCTCCTTCAGGCGGGCCCGCTGTGCGCGGATGCGCGCCTTCCAGTCGTCTTTCGTGTCCTGTCGCGCGCCGGAGCGACCCTTGCGGGAGCCGGCGCCCGACTGATGCCCGTACGAGCGCTTGTCGGCGCGCTCGCGGGCGCGACCGCGCGAGTTCGTCTTCGCGTCCTTCGCGCGGATCGTTCCCTGTTCGATGAGCTCGCGGACGTCCTCGCGGGTGATGGCGTCCTCGATCTCTTCCTGTGCCTCGGGGTCGAGCCAGACGCGGCCCTTGCCGACGTCGAGCTCGTCCGCTGCGAGCCGTTTCTGCGCCTTCAGATCACTCATCGTCGACCTCCACTTCGACGTAGGTCGGGTTCAGCACGCGAATGCCGCGCTCCTCCGCCTCGTCTTCGATCAGTTCGCGCTTTCGACCGCCGACCTTCGAGGCGATCCGCACCGCCTGCGTGTCGCCGTCGACGCCCTCAAGATCGTCCGTGTTGTGAACGCGGACCTCCTCGAAGCCGCTCGGGTGTAGGTCGCGCGACGCCGTCGGCGAGCGGAAGCCGGCCTCGACGACCGGCCCCTTCGACTTCATGCGACGGCGCTGCTTGGAGAGCCCGCCGCGCGGCTTGCGCCACGACGTCGGGATCCGCTTTTTCTTGTGGTAGTCCTGCCGGTTGAACTGCGGTTTCCCCTCGCGGTGCTTCTGTGCGAGCGCGCGAGCGGTCTCGTCGTCCAGTTCCGGCGTCTTGTCGGCGTGACCGCGGGGCCGACGCTCCGTCTCGACCGTCTCGGACTCCTCGGCCTCGTCGACCGGCTCCTCCTCGTCGGTCTCGTCTTCGATCTCCGCGTCCGCCTCCTCGTCGACCTCCAGCCCGCCGACGTCGGCCTTGACACGCGCTGCGAGCGCGTTGCCGACGCCGTCGACCTCGGAGAGCGCCGACTGGGAGGCGGCCTTCCCGTCCTCGACCGTCTCGTAGCCGGCCTCGCGAAGCGCGTCCGCCTTCGAGGGACCGACACCGCTGATGTCTTCCAGTTCGTCTGCCATCGGTTAGGCACCTCCGGTGGGTTTCTCGACGATGTACACGCCGTCCTGGAAGACGCGCGTGTCCTTGTCGGTCACCTTCGTCAGCTGTTCGATGTCGGCGGCGGTCTGGCCGACGGCCTCCTTGTCGGAGCCCGAGAGCGTGACCGTCTCGCCGTCGATCTGTACGTCCGTGTCTCCGCGGATGGGGGTGCGCCGCGCGGCGCTCTCTCCGAGGAAGTTCTCGATGACGACCTCGTCGCCCTCCACGTTCACCTGCATCGGGAAGTGGGCGTAGTACACTTCCATGGCGTACTCCCAGCCCTCGGTGACGCCGTGGATCATGTTGGCGACGTGGCTCTCGAAGGTGCCGACGGTGGCGTTGGTCTTCGCGTCCTCGTTCTCGGTCGCGATGACCACCGCGCCGTCCTCGATCGTCACGTCGACGTCGGGGTACCAGAGGCGTCGCGTGACGCTCCCGTTGGGTCCTTCGACGGTGAGTTCGAGGTGGTCGGTCTCGGCGGAGACGTCGTCCGGAATCTCGATTTCGACTCTGTTCATTGTTAGTAGACGTATGCGATCACTTGGCCGCCGATGCCCTCCTCGCGGGCCTCGTAGTGGCTCATGACGCCGTGGCTCGTCGTGACGATGAGCGTCCCGTAGTCACGGGCGGGGAGGTACCGCTTCTCCCACTTCTCGAACTCGTCCGCACCCGCGGAGTAGCGGGGCTTGACGGCGCCACACTCGTTGATCGCGCCTTTCAGTTCGACCTCGAACTTCCCGGCTTTCCCGTCGTCGACGTACTCGAAGCCGTCGACGTACCCGCGGTCGTAGAGGACCTCGAGGACGGAGCCGATGATGTTCGAAGCGGGCTCTACCGTGTACGACAGGTGGCCAACGCTCTCGGCGTTGTCCATGCCGGCGAGCGCGTTGGTGAATGGATCGTTTCCCGTCATGATCAGCTGTACTTCTCGAATCCCATGTCTCGGGCGACCTCGCGGAAGCACTGCCGGCAGAGGTTGATGTCGTACTTGCCGACGAGTCCCTGCTCGCGGTCGCACCGCCGGCACGTGTGCCGGGAGTCGGTGCGTTTCGCGGCGTGCTCGCCCGTGTCGTTGTTCGCTTCGCTCATTCGGTTACCTCGACGTCGAAGTTCGTTTCGAGGAACGCGGCCGCGTCCTCGGCTGTCATCCGGTGGCGGGAGGGAATGGTCCCCGTCGCCTTGTCGCGTTTCGAGACGCGGTAGCCGGGACGGACGATCGTCGTCGTCACGTCGAGGCCGTAGATCCCGATGTTGGGGTCGTACTCCTGGCTCGGAAAGTCGGTGTGGTCCTCGACCCCGAAGCTGAGGTTACCCGTGTCGTCGAACTGGCTCCGCGAGACATCGACGAGATCGAGCGCGGTCTCGAGGAACGCGTGCGCGTCCTCGCCCCGCAGCGTCACCTTGACGCCGATCGGGTCGCCCTTGCGGATCCCGAACTCGGCGATGGTGCGCTTCGAGGTGGTCCGGACCGACTGCTGGCCCGTGATCTCCTCGATGATCTCCTCGGCGTCCGCGAGCGGCTCACCGCCCTGCCCGACGCCCATGTGGACGACGACCTTCTCGAGGGACGGCTCGCGCATCTCGTGGTCGGCGCTCTCGGCTTCACTCATCCGCATCACCCTCGTCGTCGGTGAAGTTCTCGTCGATGACGACGACGTACTCCTCGACCGTCTCGTAGCCGCCGTCCTCGCTGGCGACGGTCACGGTGTTGTCGCCGGAGCCGAGGGTCACGTCGATGTCCTCGATCTCGCCGATCTGGCCGGCGTGCTGGCCGGCGACGGCGGTCACCAAGGCGCCCTCCTCGTACTCGAAGTGGGCGACGATCTCCTTCGTCTCGTTGTCGACGACGATCGAGTCGTTCGTCTCGTAGTCTGCGTCGTCGTCGACGCGGACGTTCGTCCCGTCGTGGAGCGTCAGCTGCGTGACGCCGCCGGGGACGACGGTCTTGTTCGTGATCTTCCCGAGCCGGCTGCCCGCGGCGTCCTCGTCGACGGGAGTCAGCGCGAGCCGACCGCCCTCGTCGGGGAAGACGCGGAAGTACTCCCCGCGCTCGGGGAACGCCAGGATGTCGTACATCCCGATCGGACGCTGTTCGTCCGAGACGGCGTCCCCGTTGACGAGGATCGAGTCGTTGTTCAGCGCGTAGCGCGCCTCCTTCGTCGAGTCGACGTAGCCGAGCACGTCCCGCAGCAGGACGACGAGTGGAACGCCCGCCTCGCCGTGCGGGCCCGCGCCCGCCTTCACGGTGAACGTGTTCGTCTTGCGCTCGACCGGCCAGGAGTTCGGTACTGACAGTCGCTTCTGGTGTCGCGTCATTCGTTATCCTCCTGGAGCCGCGCCTCGCGGCGCTCGTCCTCGAGGTCCAGCTCGGTCACCCGGACGTTGCTCGCCGGAATCGGGCGGGGAACCTCCTCCCCGTCCGCCTTCTCGACGGTGACGTCCTCGACCGTGATCCGCTCGGCGGACAGGTCGACGGAGACGACCTCCGCCTCCGTGCCGGCCGCGTCGCCGCGAAGCACCTCGACGGTGTCGCCGGCGTTGACGCGGACGTTGCGCTGTCCGTACTCCTCGCGGAGCTCGTCGGTGAGGGTGGCCCGGACCTGATTCTGCCGCTCGTGGAGCGGCGCGGTCTCCGACCGTTTTCGTTGTTTGCGTGGCTGTTTCGTCATAGTTAGACGATCATCGTCGCGGTCGAGGCGATGCTCCCGAACCGTTCGGCGACCTCGCGGGCGACGGGGCCTTTGATCTCCGTGCCCCGCGGCTCCTCGAGGTCGTCGATGATGACGGCCGCGTTGTCCTCGAACTTCACGCGCGTGCCGTCCGGACGGCGGATCGGCTTGCGCTGGCGGACGACGACCGCCTCCAGCACCTGCCGCCGCATCTCCGGGGTCCCTTTGGTGACCGAGACGGTCACCTTGTCGCCGATCCCCGCCTTCGGGTGGCGGTTCTTCGTGCCGGAGTAGCCCGACACGGAGATGACCTTCAGCTCACGGGCGCCGGTGTTGTCGGCGCACGTGATCAGCGAGCCCTTCGAGAGCCCCTGCGTGACGTCGGCCTTGAGCGCCTCCATCACTGATCACCCGAGCGGATCTCGACGACGACGTGGGACTTCGTCTTCGAGAGCGGTCGCGTCTCCGCGATCGTCACTTCGTCACCGACTTCGAGCGAGTCGAGCACGCCCGGCACGTGGGCCGGGATGCGCGAGCGACGCTTCATGTACCGATCGTATTTCGGTACGAACACGTCGTACTCTCGCTCGACGATGACGGTCTTTTCCATATCCGTCGACACGACCGTTCCCTCGCGGGTCTGGCCGCGGACGGAGAGCTGCCCGTAGAACGGGCATTTCTCGTAGTCGTAATCCTCCGGGTTGTCTGGCTCCGGAGGCGTGGGTACGTCGATTCCTATCGCCATTGTGTGGCACCTCGTTCGGTGCGTTCGGCGGGCCGATATCGCAACCGATCGCCATCCACCGTCGCGTAGACCGCGTCTTTGCACTCGCCTCGGCGGCTCGCCGGACCCGCGCCGTCACCGTCGACGACGCTTGCGGATCCGGACGGGCCAGACTGACGGGGGCGGACCCCCGTAGTATCCGACCCGAGTTGGGACGCGGACCCCGGCGACTGTCCGTCGCCGGCGGCTTCATCTGTGCGAGCGGTCGGCGTCTCGGCGACGCCGAACTCGAACGTCGCGCCCGACTTGGGCACGCGTTTGTCCCCCGACGCCGTTCGGACCACGAGGGTACCGAACGTCTCGTCGAGCACGCGACCGGCGATACCCACGTGGGCGTCGCTGTCGGCGTCGGCCACCCGAACCGGGAGGCCGACGAGCTCGTGCCGAACGAGTGTGTCGGGGGAGCTCATCTTACGCTTCGTCCTCGTCGAAGTCGCCTTCTTCCGCCTGGATCGTCTTGATCCGGGCGATCGTCTTCTTGAGCTCGTTGACGCGGCCCGGGCTCTCCGGCATGCCGCCGGCCGCCCGCTGCGCCTTCGAGTTGAGCAGCTCGGTCTCGAGCTCCTCGAGTTCGACCTGGCGCTCCGCCGCGGTCATGTCGCGGATCTCGTCGGTGTAGAGGATCGCCATTATTCGTCCTCCTCCTCCTCGTCGGCCGCCTCCATCTCCGCGACGAGGTCGGCCGCCTCGGACTCGATCTCTTCGTCCAGTTCGTCGAGCTCGTCGGCGTCCGCGTCGCCGACCGGCTCCTCCGCGGCGACGTCGGTCGCCTCGGTGGCCGTGTCCTGCGTCTCCTCGACGACCTCCTCGACGACCTCCTCGTCGATGACATCCGCGGGGTCCTCGTCGGGGACATCGACATCCTCGTCGGCGCCCACGTCGGGAACCTCCTCCGGATCCTCTTCGAGCAGCGCCTCGACGCCCTCGTCGTCGCCGGCGCCGGCGGCCGCCTGCTCGACCTCGGGGACCTCGGCGTCCTCGCGGATCTGGAAGTCGTCCGGGAGCGTCGCCCCCGGCGGAATGATCTTCACGTTGACGCCGATCGTCCCGAGCTTCATGACGGCGACGCCCTGGCCGTGGTCGACGACCTCCTCGGCGGGTTCGCCGTTGTGCTTGATGTAGCCGCGGTTGAACTTCTCGACGCGCGAGCGCGCGCCGGTGACCTTGCCGGACAGGACGATCTCGGCGCCCAGCGCGCCCGCGTCCATGATGCGGTCGATCGTCGTGTGACCGGCCTTCCGGAAGTACCAGCCGCGTTCGAGGGCGTTCGCCAGACGGTCCGCGACGATCTGGGCGTTCAGGTCGGGCTCGTCGACCTCCTGAACGTCGATCTGCGGGTCGTCCATGTCGAAGCGGTCCTCGAGCTCGGTGGTGATCTTGCGGATGTTCTTCCCGCCCTTCCCGATCACCATCCCGGGCTTTTCGGCCTTCAGGACGATCTGCGTGCCCATCGGCGTCTGGGCGACGTCCATCCCGCCGTAGCCGGCGCGGCCGAGCTCGTCCGCGAAGAACTCGTTGATCTGGGAACGGCGCAGGCCGTCCTCGATGAATTGGTGTTCGTCAGCCATTAGTTGTCAGCCTCCGGCTCCTCGATGATCAGTTCGACGTCCGCGAGCGTGGTGTTCCACTCGGTCGCGCCCGCGGCGCGGGGGTTCCGACCGGGTCGCTCGCCGACCTTGTGAGGGGCGACGTGTTTGATGACCATCGCCTCGCCGTCGAACCCCTGCTCGTCGGCGTTGTTCTTGACGTTCTCCAAGAGCTTGAGGAAGTCCTTGGCGGCCTTCTCGGGGTACCGTCCCGCGTCCCAGCCGTCGATGTCGGAGCGGTGGCCCGCGCCGGCGTTGTGCTGGCGCATCGGCACCGAAGTCTCCTCGTCGATGACCTCCTGGAGGAACTCCTCCGCGTCGGCGACCGTCTCGCCTTTGATCTCTCGGGAGATCTCCTTGCTGTCCTTCACGCTGATGGGCCGGTCGCGGAGCATCCCCTTGGCGGTGGTCTCCGGGTCGGCCTCGACGCTGTAGTTGATTCCCATGGGTTACTTGAGGGGCACGAACTTCGAGGACCGGGTCGCGCCGATGCCGGCCTGACCGTGTTCGACGGTGCTTCGCGTGAGGTGGAACTCACCGAGGTAGTGCCCGATCATCTCGGGCTCAACCTGAACGCGCTCGAAGCTGTGGCCGTTGTACACGGCGAAGGTGACGCCGACGAACTCCGGCAGGATCGGCATGTCGCGCAGGTGCGTCCGGATCGGGTCGTCCGCCGTCGTCTCCTTGTCGCGGCTCCGGACCGTCTCCAGCAGCTTCTGCTGTTCGGTGCCGAGTCCGCGAACGATGCTTCGCCGCTGGCGTGCGGGGAGCAGTTCCGCGACCTCGTCTACGTCCATCTCCTGCAGCTCGTCGAGCGAGTGACCGCGGTAGGCGAACTCCTCGCCCTCGCGGCCGGTTCGGTAGTCTGAACTCATTTGTTGCCACCTCGTCCGGTGCGCTTGGATGCGATGTCACCGACCTTGCGTCCCGGCGGGGCGTCCCGCGAGACGGACTTCGGCTGGCCGGGGTGTTGGCGACCACCGCCACCGAAGGGGTGGTCGACGGCGTTCATCGCGACGCCGCGGACGCGCGGGTATTTCGTGCCGCGCGCCTTCATCTTGTGGTGTTTGTTGCCGGCCTTGACGAAGGGTTTCTCCGTCCGGCCGCCCCCCGCGACCACGCCGATCGTGGCGCGGCACTGCGGGTCGAGTCGCTTCACTTCGCCGCTGGGGAGCTGGACGACCGCGACGTCGCGGTCGTGGGTGAGGAGTGTCGCCGACACGCCGGAGGCGCGCGCGAACTTCCCGCCGTCCCCGCGGTTGCTCTCGACGTTACACACCGGGACGCCCTCGGGGATCTCCGCCAGCGGGAGCGTGTTGCCCGGCTTGATCTCGGCCGAGACGCCGACCTGAATCGTCTCGCCCACGCGTACGCCTTCCGGCGCGAGCACGAGCCGACGGTCGTCGTCCTCGAACTCGACCTCCGCGAGGGGGGCCGAGCGGGCCGGGTCGTGTTCGATCCCGACGATCTCGCCGGTGACCGTGTCCACGTCTTCGAGCTTCTTGTGCGACAGTTCCGCCTTGTAACGGTGGGAGGGGGCCCGGAACGTCGGGCCGCCGCGTCCGCGCCGTTGTCCTTGGATTCGTCGTCCCATCTCAGAACACCCCGATACGCGAGGCGATTTCGGTCGCGTCGTCGTCCGCGGACAGGGTGACGACCGCCTTCTTCTCGCCCTGCGGCGTCACCTGCGTGTTCACGTTGACGACGCCCACGTCGTAGCGCTCGGCGACCTCGGACTCGATCTCCGGTTTGGTCGCGTCCACGTCGACGAGGAACAGCAGCTTGTTGTTGAAGTCCATCTCGTTCATCGCCTGCTCGGTGACGATCGGATGCTCGATGATCGAGTTCATCGGTCGGCCACCTCCGAGACGGCGCTCTCGGTCCACAGCGTGAGTCGGCCCGGGTGCGCGCCGGGCGCGAGGTCCTCCGCGTTGACCTCGCGAGCGGTCGCGACGTCGACGCCCGCGAGGTTGCGGGCGGCGCGGGACGGCTCCTCGCTGGTGACGACGAGGACGGACTTGGGCTGGCGGTACTTGCGGCCGCGGGCCTTGCCCTGTCCGGCGCGGACGGAGCGACCCTCCTCGGCGCGCTCGATGTCGGCGTCGGCGCCGACGGCTTCGAGCACGCCAAGGGCGTCCTGCGTCTTCTCGAGGCCCTCGAACTCGTCGCTCACGACGAGCGGGAGGTCGAGGTCCTCGTCGAACGCGTGGCCGCGCTCGGCGACGAGCTCGGCGTCGGTCGTGGCCGCGATGGCCGACCGGATCGCGAGCTGTCGCTCCTTGTCGTTCAGTTGCTTCGACTGGTCCTTCTCGGCCTTCGGCGGGTGCGCGGCGCGCCCCGACACGGCGTGCGGGACGCGACGGGCGACGTTCTCGGAACGTGGCACGTGCGCGAGCCCGCGGCCGGAGCCGAACGATTCGGCGGGCGTCCGCAGCCCGGCGAACTCGTCGGCCCCGTAGGCCTGCTTCCGGTTGGCCTGAGCGGCGTCGACCGCGCGACCGATGAGGTCCGGTCGGAACGCGGTCTCGAAGACGGCCGGCAGCTCGACGCTGCCCGCCTCCTCGCCGTCCAGGTCGTGTACTGTTGCGTTCATTGGTTATCCCTGGTTGGATTCGGTGGAAACGTACCGGACCTCGGGGTCGAGGCGCGGCTGGTCGTTCGGCCGGATGGCCGGGCGGAACCGCAGCAGGCGCTGGTCCGGACCGGGCAGCGAGCCCTTGATGAGCGCGTACTCACCGTCGACCTCGCCGTAGTTGACGAAGCCGCCGTCGACGGAGGCGTCGTCGCCCTCGCCGAAGTCGATGAGGCGCTTGTTGAGCTCGGTGCGCTGGTGATAGCCGGTCTGCCCCTGCTGGGGGACGGTGGAGCGGACGCGGGAGGGGTTCCACGGACCGAGGTTGCCGATCCGACGCCGCCATCCCTGGCGGGCGTGTTTGCCCTTCCGCTTCTGAACGCCCCAGCGTTTGACGGGACCCTGCGTCCCCTTCCCCTTCGTGATGCCGGAGACGTCGGTGTACTGGCCCGCGCGGAAGACGTCGCCGAACTCGTGGGCGCCGCCCTCCGCGACGAGGTCCAGCGCGAAGTCGGCGCGCTCCTCGAGGGAGCCGCCGCCGACGCGCGTCTCCATGATGTCGGGCTTCTTCTTCGGGACGTTCGAGAGCTCCGAGGGCGCCGTGTGCGTGATGACGCGCACGTCGTCGACGACGTCGTCGTCGAGCAGCGCGCGGAGCTCGTCGGCGTCTTCCTCGAAGGTGTCTTCCGCCGGGAGGTCGAGCGCGCGGTCGAGTTCCTCGTGGAACTCGGTCGCCCAGACCTCTTCGACCGGCTTCTGTCCGTACGGCGTGTTCTCGTAGGCGCGCACGGCGACGGCGTGCATCTGCGGCGTCTCGACGACGGTGACGGGGACGGCCTCTTCCATCCCTTCACGCGGCGAGTTCGCCTCGTCGTTGACCATCATGACGTGGGTCATCCCGGCCTTGTAGCCGGCGAATCCCTGCAGCGCAGGGGCCCCGTCGTCTTCTGGCCACGAACGGATGCGCGGCACCTCGCTGTCTGCGCGGGTGCGCGGGCCGTAGCCCAGCGAGCCTTTTCGTGGTCGGCTTGGTTGTGGCATGTGTTTACTCCGTGAGTGTGAGCGAGCCGAGGGTCGCGAACAGAGCCTCCTCCGTCCGGACGACCTCGCTCGCCTGTGCCGGGATCGTGTTCAGCCAGAGGTCGAACCCCGGATCGGGTTCGACCGAGCGGCCGTCGGCGACGGCCGCCCGAATGCGGTCGGGCGGAAGCCCGAGCATCTCCGGAAGCCCCCGCTCGGGCGCGCCGAAGGCGACGGTGTAACCGCCGGCCTCGCGGGCGTCCGAGACGAGGTCGCCGAGCCGCGAGACGGAGAGTTCCGCTCCGTGTCGCGACGTCGCGACGGCCAGTCCGGCGCCGGCGAGCGCTTCCGACAGGTCCGCGGCCGCGACCTGGAAGCCGACCTCCGGCTTCCCGGTGATGCGGGCGCGGACCGGTTCTCTCGAAGAGACCCTGATGGTGACGCGCTCCCCCCGCTCGACCTCCATTTCGGAGGGGACGAGCAGGGAGATCGGGTGTTCCCGCAGCGGGGAATTGACCCGGACGCGGCCTTCAGGTCCGACCTCGGTCACGAGTCCCTGTGTTTTCGACTCTTCCCCGCTAGGGGTCGAGCCGGTCCGCCACGGCACGCGGAGCGGGGGAAGCACACCGACGTACCGGAGTTCGTCGCGCTGCCCCCAGAGGTCCTTTCGGAGCTCCGGCGGCGTCGCGGCGTACCCCAGCACGGTGCGGACGTACTCCCCGCCCCGTCGCCCGTCGCCTTCCCGGTCGGGGAAGACCACGAGCCGATCCGCCCGGAACACCGCCGCCGCACGGGCGACGTAGCCGAGTTTGCGAGTCGCCTCGCGGTCGTCCTCGGCTTCCCGGACGAGCGAAGACGGAACACAGATCGTGAGTCCGTCTTCGGTACGCATCGTGGCGAGACTGTAACCTTCGATTCCGGACGGCACGGTAAAAGGATAGCGGTCCCGATATCCGGCTGTGCCGCGTTCACACGGGGTCTGCGCGGGGATTCCGCCCGCGAATCCGAGCCAACTCGTCACACGGATCCGCGTCGCCGCGGAGGCAACCCCTCACGCCGGAACGACCCGCGCCACCGGCGCGTCGCCGTCATCGACCGCGACGTAGAGGTTCCCCGTGTCCGGTTCGACCGCGACCGCGCGCATGCGCCACCCGCGGTCGGCGAGCAGGGGCTCGCGCTCGGTCACGGTCGCGTCGAGGCCGTCACCGTCGACCGTGAACCGCCCGAGGTACCGCGCCGCGAGCGTGCCCGCGAACAGGTCGCCCCGCCACTCGGGGAACGCGTCGCCGTCGTAGAAGACCGCGCCGCTCGGCGGGAAGCCGCCGGACCCGCACGGCCAGTGGTGGACCGGCGCGATCACGCCGTCGCGGTCCTCGTGGCCCGGCGCGAAGGGGGCGTCGGTCCCGTGGCGGCACGCCTCGCTGGCGACCGGCCAGCCGTAGTCGCCGCCGCGCTCGATCACGTTGATCTCGTCGCCGTCCTCCTCGCCGTGCTCGCACTGCCAGATCCGGCCCGTCTCGGACCGCACCGCCATCGCCTGCGGGTTCCGGTGCCCGTAGCTGTACAGCGCGTCGGCCGCGTCCGGGTCGTCGACGAACGGGTTGTCGGGGTGGGCGTCGCCGTCCGTGGTCAGCCGCAGCGTCGCGCCCAGCTCGTTCGAACGGTCCTGCGAGACGTGGTCGGGTCCGAAGTCCGTGTCGCGCCGGTCGCCGACCGTGACGAACAGCGACCCCTCGGGGCCGAACGTCGCCCGGGAGCCGAAGTGGTTCGCGCCGCCGCGGAACGGCTCGGCGACCCGGATTGGCTCGAACTCGTCGAGCACCGGCGCGTCGCCGCCGTCGAGCGAGAGCCGTCCGGTCCCGACGTGCGTCGTCGCCTCGCCCGCGTCGTTCGCCGCCGCGTACGTGAGGTAGACGCGCGGGTCGGCCGGGTAGTCCGGGTGGACCGCAACGTCGAGCAGGCCGCCCTGCCCCTCCGCGAACACTTCTGGCGCGCCCGCGACCGCCTCGACGGCCCCGTCCGCGGGGTCGACAAGCGAGAGCCGTCCCGGTCGCTCTGTGACCAGCAGGCGACCGTCGTCGGGTAGGAAGGCGAGCGCCCATGGGTTCTCGAACCCCTCCGCGACGGTCTCGACGTCGTACGCGACGCCCGCGCCGTCGTCCGGCGGGGCGTCGCCGCCGTCGTCGCCGGAGCCTCCGGCCTCGTCGCCGCCGGGAGAGCCGCCGCCCCCGAGACAGCCGGCGACGGCGGGAAACGCGGCGATGCCGGCGAGCCCGGCGGTCGCGCGGAGGACGGTGCGTCGGTCGGCGCGGTCGGGCAGGTCGGTCATCGTTCGGGTACGGATCCGTGTGGGGGCGCGGCACCGATGACCCTTCCGCCGACCGTCGTTCGGAACCCTTATATCTCCGACCCGGACTACGATCGGATGCGAAGCACGCACCGGTAGTGTAGTGGTATCACGCAACCTTGCCATGGTTGCAACCCGAGTTCAAATCTCGGCCGGTGCACTCCCTGCGGTCGTGCCCCGACCTGACTCCCGCTCGCTCTGCTTGCGGGAGTCTCGGCCGGTGCATTTTCCGACTGACTGCGCCAGCCAGCGTCCGCTTCACTCCGCTCAGCGGACTTGCGAACGAAGTGAGCAGAATCACCGAGAGAGACTTGAGCGCTATCAGTCGCGCGCAGCGAACGGCGAGTGGAGCGAGCCGTGAGCGGGCACGTCTGATTCTGAGTTCGAATCTCGGCCGGTGTACTCCCTGCGGTCATGTACCGGCCTGACTTCCGCTCGCTTCGCTCACGACTCCCTCGCGCGTGCTGCTCGGCCGCGTGGCGGCCTCGCAGGCACGCGCCGCCGCACGAGATTCCCCGACCGGTAGTTTCAATCGGTGATCCGGCGAACCCCCCTCGCGTGACCGTACCAACGAAGACGCTCCCAAGCGGCGCGGAGCTGCCGGCGCTCGGGCTGGGCACGTACGACCTCGACGACGACGAGACGGCCGACAGCGTTCGGGCGGCGCTCGACGCCGATTACGCGCACATCGACACCGCGGAGGGGTACCGCAACGAGGCGGTCATCGGGGAGGCGCTCGCGGCGAGCGACGTCGACCGCGACGACGTCTTCCTCACCTCGAAGGTGCTCGCGAAGAACCTCAACTACGAGTCGGTGATCGAATCGTGCGAGGCGTCGCTCGACCGGCTCGGCACCGACTACCTCGACTTGTACCTGATCCACTGGCCGAACCCCGCCATCTCTCTGCGCGAGACGCTCCAGGCGATGGCGGAGCTGCGCGAGCGGGGGCTCGTCCGCGATATCGGCGTCTCGAACTTCAGCGCGTACCAGCTCAGCTGCGCGCACCACATTTCCGACGTGCCGATCGCGGTCAACCAGATCGAGTTTCACCCGTGGTTCCAGCGGCCCGACCTCGTCGACTACTGCCGCGAGACCGACACCGTGATCGAGGCCGCGGCCCCGCTCGCGCGGACCGACGTGTTCGGCGACGAGGTCGTCGCCGAGCTGGCGGAGCAGTACGACAAGCACCCGGCGCAGGTGATCATCCGGTGGGCGATCGACCGCGGCGTCGTCCCGCTACCGCGCTCGTCGACCCCGGAGCACGTCCGGGCCAACGCCGACCTCGACTGGGAGCTCGACGAGGCCGATCGGCGACGGCTCGACGGGCGCGACCGCGACGCCCCGGTGTACGACACCCCGGCCCGCGACTGGACGAGCGACGTGTACGGGATCGAACAGTAGTGGGCTCGCAGCCGCGGTCGCGGCTCAGTCTCCGAGTTCGACCGGCCGCCCGGTCTCGGCCGACTCGTAGACGCCGGCGAGCGCGCGCATGTCCGTGAGCGCGTGCTCGCCGTCGGGGTGGAACGGTTCGTCGGCCAGCAGCTGGTGACCGAAGTAGGCGAACTCCTCTTCGATCTGGTGGACCTGCTCGAAGTCGACATCGACCCGCGTCCCGCCGCGAACCACGGCGAATCCGCGGTCCTCGCGCTCGTAGAACGCCGGGTCGAGGACGAGTCTGGCGTCCGTCCCGGTGACCTCCAGCCGGCTCGCGTGCTGGGCGTTCTGGCTCACCGTACAGAACGCGTCGACGTCGTCCGGGAACTCGAGTCGGAACGAGGCGTGCTCGTCCACGTCGGCGAACGCCTCGTGCTCCGACCGGGTCCGGCCGGACACCCGGACCGGGTCCTCGCCGAGTGCGAACCGCGTCGTGTTGAGCGGGTAGACGCCCAGATCCATCACCGCGCAGCCGCCCGACAGCGAGGGGTCGAGCCGCCACTGGTCCGTGTCGCTTCCGAGTTCGCCGAGCATCGTCTGCGACATCGTCGCGTGGACGTGGATCACCTCGCCGGCGACGCCCGCGTCGAGGAGGTCGCGGAGCCGCCGGACGGCGGGGTCGGTCTGCATCCGGTAGCCGACCATCAGGGGCGCCCCGGCGTCGCGGCAGGCCGCCACCAGCTTCCGCGCGCGCTCCGGCGTCACCTCCAGCGGCTTCTCGCAGAGGACCGCCTTCCCCTGCTGTGCGGCGGCCTCGACGTACTCCAGGTGGGTCGCGTTCGGCGTCGCGACGTAGACGGCGTCGTACGCGTCCGCGGCGGCCCCCGATCGCAGTTCCTCGGGCGTGAGGCCCGTCAGGTCGCGCTGGGCGGCGACCGCTTCGACCGCCGCGGGGTCGACGTCGCTGACGACGGTGGCCTCGGTGTACGCCGACCGCGCGATGCCGGGCAGCGCCCACTCCCGGGCGAACCAGCCGAGGCCGACGACCGCGACCCTGACCGGGTCGGCGACGGCGGCCGGGTCGAGCGTCTCCCAGTCGCGGCGCGTGAACTCGTCGAGGTACTCCGCGAAGGCGGCGTCCATGTCGCCCCCTCCGCGCGGGGGCGTCAAATAACCACGGCGACGCCGACGCGTGACGCGACCGGGCGAGTCACGGACCGCGCCGCCGTCGCGCTCGTCCGCGCCGCGCCCACCACGGCCCGTCGTAGTTCACCCGCGGCCGGTCCACGTCGATCCCGATCTCGCGGAGCGTCTCGGCCGCGCGCCGGACCGGCGCCGGGTCGGCGCGGTCGAGGGGATCGTCGGTCGCCTCGGCGAACCGGACCGTCCAGTCCCCGTCGATCACGACCGTCGCGCGCCGCAGGATGCCCGAATGCCCCTCCCACGAGTCGGCGAGCAGGTCGTACGACTCGGCGACGCCGCCGTGGAAGTCGGCGACGACCGGGAAGGGGAGTCCGAACCGGTCGGCGTACGCGAACGCCGCGTACAGCGAGTCGCCCGTGAGCGCAACGACGGCGAGGCCGTCGCGGTCGTGCCAGCCGGCGTCGCGGACCGCGGCGAGCGCCGCGGTACAGGGCGGCACGAACGTCGCGGGCGCGAGACAGAGAGCGACGGCGTCGTGCGCCTCGACCAACCGGAACAGCGCCAGTTCGGTTGCGGTGCGCTCCGCGTCGCCCTCCGGAGCCCCGCCGACCGCGGGCGCGGCGAAGTCGGGGGCGGTGTCGCCGACGGTGACCATGCGTCCACGAGGCCCGCGGCCGATAAATAGCCACCCGAGGCGGGGGCGGCGACCGCGACCGGGTCCGCGGAGCGGCCTGACGCGTGCGAACAGCCGGCTCGGGGGGTGTTTTAGCTGTGGGGCCCGGAGGGCGGTCGTGATCGGAGCCCACGCCGAGACGGCGCTCGCCCTCGTCGGCACCTACGGCGCCGTCGCGGTCTTCGTCGTCTTCGCGCTCGAAGGCGCCCTCGTCGGGAAGGTGCTGCCAGCGCGGACGCTCTTTGTCGCAGCGGTGGTCGCCGCGGGGGTCGACGCTGTGGCGGTCGTCCCGGTGTTCGCGGCGGCCGTCGTCGGGGCGACGACCGGCCAGTCGCTGCTCTTCGTCGCCGTCCGTCGGTTCGACCTGGATCCGACGGCGTCGAGGGCCGTCCCGGTCGACGCGGGGCGACTGGACGGCGCGACGCGCTGGCTCGACCGGTGGGGGCTCCCGGCGGTCGCCGCCTCGCACGCCGTCCCCGGGACGCGCGGGTGGCTCGCGGTGCCCAGCGCGCGCGCGTCGTCGGTGTCCGCGCCGCGGTTCGCCGCCGCGTCGCTGCTCGGGTCGGCCGCCTACGCCGGCGCGCTCCTGGGAATCGGGCTGGCCGTCGCGCTCGGCGTCGAGAGCGCAGTCGGGCTGTTCGGCGGCGACCTCGTCGCGGCGCTGTAGCCCGGCTCCGCCCGTTTCGTCCGGTCAGAGGATCGTCCCGTGCTTCTTGTCCGGCAGGTCCTTCTGAACGTCCTCGTAGAAGTCGAACCGCGCGGCGAGCTCGGCGCGGAGGTCCGAGGGCGGCACGATTTCGTCGATGACGACCTCGCTCGCCATGCGGTGGACGTCGATCCCCTCGCGGTACTCCTCGCGGAGGCGCTCCTCCTCGGCGGCGCGCTCCTCGGGGTCGTCGATCTCGGCGAGCTTCCGGGCGTAGACCGCGTTGATCGCGGCTTCGGGGCCCATGATGCCGATCTCGCCGGAGGGAAGGCCGATGACGCTCTCGGGGTCGTAGGCCGGCCCGCCCATCGCGTAGATGCCCGCGCCGTACGCCTTCCGCACGACGACGGTCTGTTTCGGCACCGTCGCCGAGGAGGTGGCGTAGATCATCTTCTTCCCCTTCTCTAAGATGGCGTCCTTCTCCACCTGCGAGCCCGCCATGAAGCCGGGCGTGTCACAGAGGTACAGCAGGGGGATCTCGTAGGCGTCGCAGGTCCAGATGAACTCCGCGGCCTTCTCCGCGGCGTCCGGGAAGATCGCGCCCGACCGCTCCGTCGGCTGGTTGGCGACGACGCCGACCGGCCGCCCGTCGATCCGGCAGAACGCCGTGACGATCTCCGGACCGTACCCCTCCTTCAGCTCGAACACCGACTCGGCGTCGGCGATCCGGTCGATCAGGTCGTGGGCGTCGTACGGGCGGTTCGGCGACTCGGGGATCAGCTCGTCGATCCCGTCGGGCGAGAGCTTCGGCGGCTTCGTCTCGCGCCGCGGGGGCTTCTCGCCGGCCCGGTCGGGGAGGTAGCCGATCAGGTCGGCGACCAGCTCGCGGGCGTGCTCCTCGTCGCGGGCGACGAGGTCCGCGGAGCCGGACTCCTCGGCGTGGACGCGGGGGCCGCCGAGGTCGTCCAGATCGATCTCCTCGCCGGTGACCATCTCCACCATTCGCGGGGAGGCGATCGCCATCGCGGACATGTCCTCCACCATCACAGTGAAGTCCGCGAAGACGGGCGTGTAGGCGGCCCCGGCGATACAGGGGCCGTAGAGGACGCAGATCTGCGGCACCGCGCCGGAGAGCATCGAGTGGTTGTAGTAGTACTTCCCGATCCCCTCGCGGTTGGCGAAGAAGCCGGTCTGCTGGTCGATCCGACCGCCGGAGGAGTCCATCAGGTAGAGCACCGGGTTCCCCGTCTTCAGCGCCCGCTGTTGCATCCGGAGGAACTTCTCGACGCCCTTCGACGCCATCGACCCCGCCTTCACGGTGAAGTCGTTGGCCATGAAGTGGACGTCGCGCCCCTCGAACTCGGCCGCGCCCGTCAGCAGGCCGTCGCCCGGGAGGCGGTCGCCGCCGCGCTCGTTCCCCGCTTCGTCCTCGTCGGCGGGCGCGTCGGGGTGCCAGTCGTCGAACGCGGCGAACTTCCCGTCCTCGAACTTCACCCCCGCGGGGTCGCCGTCCGCGGCGCCGGCGTCGCCGGTCCCGCGGGTCCCGCCCTCGCCGCCGAACCAGAGGTCGAGGCGGTCGCGGACGAACAGCTTCCCCTGCTCCGAGAGCCGGTCGCGGTACTTCTCCGGGCCGCCCTCGCGGATGTCGGCTATCTCGGCGCGGAGGTCGCGCTCGCGGTCGGTCGGTCCGAGGTCGTCGTCGAGCGGGTAGCTCGGCTCGGACGGCTCGGCGCTGGCGACCGGCGTCTCCTCGCCCTCGACGTGGACGTCGACGTCGACGCCGAGGTGTTCGGCGAGCGACTTCGCGATCGCCGCAGCCTCCTCGGGCGTCGCCGCCGCGCCGACGTGGACTTTCATGGACGCAAGATTTGCGGTAGATCCTAAACAGTTTTCCATGCGGGATTCGGCGGGCCCGCGTCGGCCGGCGGCCCGGGGCGGCGCGCCGCTCGTCCGGAGCGGTACCCCGCTGCTACTCCGCGTCGACGGCGGCTTCCAGCCGCTCGATCAGCGCCTCGTTGCCCACGTAAACCGGCGTGCGCTGGTGGACCGCCTCGGGCTCCACGTCGAGGATCGAGCCGGTTCCGTCCGAGGACGCGCCGCCCGCGCGCTCGACGATGTAGGCGATCGGGTTCGCCTCGAACTGTAGCCGGAGCTTCCCCTCGGACGCGCTCCGGAGGGCGGGGTAGGCGAACACGCCGCCGTAGGTGAGCACCTGGTTCACGTCGCCGACCATCGCGCCGCCGTACCGGAGCTTCAGCTCGTCTTCGATCGATCGGGCGTACGCGCGGAAGTCCGCGGGCCAGTCGGGGACCCGGCCGCCGAACCCGTAGACGGTCGGGGTCGCCGGCAGCGAGAGGTCGGCCTCGACGACGGACCTCTCGACGCCGTCGCCGTCGGCGGTGACCACTTCCTCGCGGACGCCCGTCTCGTCGGCGACGACCATCGTCGTGATCGGGCCGTAGAGGACGTAGCCGGCGGCGACGAGGTCGCGGCCGCTCGCGGGCAGCGGCGCGTCGTACACGCCGACGACGGTGCCCATCGCGTTGTTCGACCGGAGGTTCGAGGAGCCGTCGAGGGGGTCGATCGCGACGGCGAGCGCGTCGCCCGCGCCGCTCCCGACGGCGCCGCCCGCGTCGACCGCCGATTCACGCTCCTCGCTGACGAACGAGCCGACGCCGTCGACCGCGGTTATCGCGTCGCCGAGGAGCTCGTCGGCGTACAGGTCGCCCGCGAGCACCGACTCGCCGGATTCGTTCTCCGTCCCGCTCTCGACGCGGCGGCCGGGGAGCGCGGCGCGGATCTCGGGGGCCGTCGCCGCGACCGCGTCGAACACCGCGTCGACGGTCGAGTCCGGTGAGGACATCAGTCGTCGCTCTCGGCGACGGCCAGCGCCTCGGCCGGGTCGGACTCTTGGAAGATCACGGCCTCCAAGGCGTCGAGGATGCGCTCGGGCTCGTCGCGCTGGAAGACGTTTCGGCCGACGGCGATGCCGGTGGCCCCCGCGTCGATGGCGTTCGAGACGTTCCGGAGGAACGCCTCGTCGTCGCGCATCGTCCCGCCGGACATGACGACGTCGGCGGGGCCGGCCATCTCGACGGCGTCGCCCATCGCCTCGGCGGAGCCGGGGTACTTCACCTTCACCACGTCGGCGCCGAGCTCCAGGCCGAGCCGCGCGCCGTACGAGATGACGTCCGGGCTCGCGTCGTTGCGGAGCCCCTGCCCGCGCGGGTACGACCACATGACGACGGCCATGTCGTGTTCGCGGGCGCCCTCCTGCGCGTCGCGGAATTCCTCGGCCATCGCTACCTCGTGGTTCGACCCGCCGTAGACCGTGAACCCGACCGCGTCGGCCCCCAGTTCGGCCGCGTACTCGGCCGTACAGTTGACGGCGCTGTTCGGCTCTCCCCGCCAGAGGTTGGAGGTCCCGTTGAGCTTCAACAGGAGGTTGACCTCGTCCTCGTAGTCGGGGTAGTACGCCTCGGCGAGCCCCTTCTGGACGGCGAGCGAGGTGACCGCCTCGTGGGTGGCGAGCTCGAAGATCCGTTCCGGGTCCGCCGTGTCCGGGTTCGGCTCGAAGTCGACCGGCCCGTGTTCGAGCCCGTGGTCGTACGCGAGGATGAGCGACTTACCGTCGCGCGAAATGTCGTCGGCGGCGTGAGGAAGCATCAGTTCGTAGTTCCGTTACATACGTAAAAAGGGCTGTGGTGAAGTCGGCGGACGTAAAGAAACTTAGCGGCCGATTGAGCGGCGCCTCGGGTCGTTTTTGCGCGATCGGCTTCGAAACGCGTTACTACTCGAATTGTTAATTTCTCCGGCGCGAACGCGTTCGGGCCCGGCTTTCGCAATACTTACCAGCCGCGGCGCGGCAGCGAGTCACATGCGAACGCTTTCCGAAATCGAGGTCGTCGGCGTCGTCGGCGCCGGGACGATGGGCAACGGGATCGCGCAGGTCGCGGCGTCGGCGGGATACGACGTGGTGATGCGGGACGTGGAGCGCGAGTACGTCGAGCGCGGCCTCGACAGCGTCGAGGACAGCCTCGACCGGCTGGCCGGAAAGGGCGCGCTCGACGAGGACCCCGAAGCGGTCCGCGACCGGATCACGGGGACGACGGCCCTCGACGACCTCGCGGACGCCGACCTCGTCGTCGAGGCCGTGATCGAGGACCTCGAGGTAAAACGCGACGTGTTCGGCGACCTCGACCGCGTCACCGACGACGACGTCGTCCTCGCGACGAACACCTCCACGCTGTCTATCACGACCATCGCGAGCGCGACGGAGCGCGCGAGCGACGTGGTCGGCCTCCACTTCATGAACCCCGTCCCGATCATGGACGGCGTCGAGGTCGTGGTGGGCGAGCGCACCGACCCGGCGGTCGTCGACTTCGCGCACGCCTTCGCCGAGGACTTGGGCAAGGAGACGTGGGAGTCCGACGACAAGCCCGGGTTCGTCACCAACCGGATCCTGATGCCGTGGATAAACGAGGGGATCCGCGCGTACGACGAGGGCGTCGCCGACAAGGCCGACATCGACCGCGGGATGAAGCTCGGCACGAACGTCCCGATGGGGCCGCTCGAACTCGCCGACCACATCGGCCTCGACGTGGCGCTCGACGCAAGCGAGACGCTCCACGACGAACTCGGCGACCGCTACAAGCCGGCGTACCTCCTCAAGCGCAAGGTGGAGGCGGGCGACCTCGGCAAGAAGACCGGTCGCGGGTTCTACGAGTACGAGTGACCGCGTCGGGGCGTCTGAGAGGCGGTCAGGCCGCGTCCGCGTCGCGGTCGTCGTCCGCCGTCCACCGGCGCGCGCCGGGCAGCAGCCCGACGAGCTTCGTCACGTAGCCGAACCGGAACAGCCCCAGCTGCGAGAGCGCCCCGAGGACGAACACCGCGAGGAACGCGGGCGCCGAGAGGTCGAAGAGGAGGGGTTGGACGGTCGTCTCCGCGGCGGCCGTCTCGAAGCTCGCGGGCGTCAGCGACCGCGAGGCGAACGCCGCGCCGATGAGCGCCGTCGAGACCACGAGCGTCGTCCGGGTGAGGACGAACCCGAACAGCGCGCCGACGGCGACGCCCGCCAGCGTCGCGCCGACGAGCAGCGCCGTCCCCTCGACCCCCGCGGCGTCCGCCGCGTAGAAGGGGCCGACGGCGAACCGCCCGGCGAACCCGCCGACGACCGCGCCGATGCCGAGCACCGCGAAGGAGAGCCCGACGTACGCGAGGAAGCCGCCGAGGAGGCCGCCGACCGCGACCGCGCCGGCGGTGAGGACGGCGCCGTCGACCGCGACGAGGCCGACGACGTTCGGCGCGAGCAGGTAGCCGGCGCCGGCGCCGACGAGCAGCCCCGTCAGCGTCACCGCGTAGACGGAGACCGCCGCGCCGACGAACGCGAGCGCCAGCCCCGCGAGGACCAAGCCGCCGTTGAGTGGGGTGAGCATGTCCGTACCGTGGCGCGCGCTGCTACTTAAATTGTCGCAGCCGCGAGGACGGAAAACGGGCGGCGAGCGGCGGACTCACCGCGCCCGGCTCGTCGCTCGTCGAGCGATGTATCGCGTGTACCCGCCGACCGCGAGGCCGAACCCGACGACGAGCAGGACGAACCCGAGGAGGCGACTGGTCCCGACGGTCATCACCGTCAGGACGACGCCGAACAGCAGCGCGAACACGCCGGCGACGACGACGCCCACGTCCAGCAGCGGCGACGGCTGGATGGTCCGGCAGTGCGGGCAGATCCGCGCGTCGGCGGGGATCGGCTCGCGGCAGTCGACGCAGCGGAGGCGGTCGCTCGGCACGCGAGGCGGTTCGGCCGCGACCGGTTTGGCTCTGTTGACTGCGGAGGGGGCCGAGAGGACGTGTCTGCTACCCGGACGCGCCTCGGATTGTACTCGTCGGAACAGAGAACTCCGACGGGCCGCATGGTTAAACGATGTTTCCGGATTGTGAACCGAAGTGCCGAAACGGAGACGCCGCGAGGTCCTCGGAGCCCTCGCGGTGGCTCACCGCCGGTTGTATTTCCGACGACGACCCGCAGGTGGAAATTCGGGAGATAGACGTGGTGAATCTGCGGGACGAGACCGTCGGTGTCACGATAGTTGCGGAGCGAGGCGACGAGGTCGTATCCGAGGACGGGTTCCGATTCGGCCCGAAGCAAGGCGGAGCGACGGGCGGAGTGTATTTAAAAGAAAGTTGGATGAGTGGTGAGGGAGACCTGGAACTCACGATATCCGCGGATTCGATCGACGAAGCCAGTCTATTCACGGAGAGCGTGGCACAAGAGAGTGAGGACGACGGGTGTGTATCCGCGTTCAGTCCGGTCGACGAGAACGGCGGAGGCATGTACTACGCCGAAGCTGAGTGTTGACGACGCGCGAAACGAGCGCCGGGTGCGGATTTCCGCCCGCTCTCCCGCTCAGTCCGCGCCGGCCGCCGCGGCCGGCTCGTCGCCGGTATTGAGCGTCTCTTCCACCTGCGTGAACACCGCGACCAGCGCGACCGCCGCGGCCGCGGCCCCGACGGCGAACGGCACGACGAACCCGAAGCCGTAGAGCCAGCCGGAGGCCAGCGGCCCCAGGGCGACGCCGAAGCCGAAGCCCATCGTGAGCACCGACAGGGTGGTCCCGGACTCCCCCTCGCGGGCGAGGTCGCCGGCGAGCGCGAGCGACGGGGCGAACACGCACGCGACCGCGATCCCTTGGCCGAGCCGGACGAGCATCATCAGCGCCGGCTCGGTCACGATCCCCTGAAGCAGCGTCGTCGGGACGAGGATGACGAAGCCGGCGAGCAGGAACGGCCGGCGGCCGATCCGGTCGCTGGCGCGGCCCACGGGGACCTGGAAGACCACGTTCGCTATCGTCACGGCCGCGAACTGGGCGCCGAACCACACTGGGGGCTGGTCGAGCCGCACGTTCACTTGGTTCTGGAGCGTCGCGAACAGGGCGATGCACGCGCCCATGGCGACGGTCGCGAGCCCGAGCGTGAACACGGGGTCGAGCAGGCGGTCCTCGCCGCGGACCCGGATCGACACGTCGTCGCCCGCCTCGGCCTCGACGTCGGCGTCGCGGACGAGCAGGAACACGAGCGTGAAGCTGAGGTACGCCCCCGCGCAGGCCGCGACGAAGGCGGCGTCGAAGCCGTCGAGGACCGGGAGCCCGACGGCGGAGAGGTCGTACGGCCCGCGAGCGACGACCGCGCCCGCGAGGACCGGGCCGAAGCCGAAGCCGATGAGCCGGAACGTGTTGTACACGCCGAAGTTGCCGCCGCGGTCGGCGTCGCTCGCGGCGTACTCGTTCACGAGGGCGACCGTGGCGGGGATGATGAGCGCCGCGCCGAGCCCCTGTATCGCCCGCAGCGCCACCAGCACCGGGTAGCTCGTCGCGATCGTGTACAGCCCGCTCGCGGTTCCGAGGAGCAGGATTCCGGCGAGGACGAACGGACGACGGGCGCCAACGCGGTCGGAGAGCCGCCCCGTGAACGGCTGCGAGAGGCTGTTGAGAAAGCCGAAAAGCGAGAGCACGACGCCGATGAGGAGCGGTTCGGTCAGCGTGACCGCGGCCGCGCCGACCCCGACCTCGACGCCGAGTAACCCCTCGATGTCGACGAGGTCGCTGGTGATGTACAGCGGGAGGACGACGATGAGAAAGGAGTTCCCGGCGGCGCCGACCATTCGCGCGAGCGCCAGCACGATCACGCGCCGGTCGGTGTCGGTGACGCCGGAGAGGAGCCCCATTCACTCTGGGTTCGGAACGGATGATAAAGGCGCTTGTGAACGGGGGGAGTCGATCCGGTTTCGGTCGCCGACGAGCGTCGAACCGCGGTCTCGGTGTCGACCGAGACCGAGCGGCTCAGGGGGTCGCCGGGGTCCGCTTGTCGACGCCGCGGACCTCGAACCGCGCGCCGCCGTCCTCGCCGGTCGTCGCCTCGACCGTCCACCCGTGCGCGGTGGCGATCTCCTGAACGATCGCGAGGCCGAATCCGGTGGTGCCCGCGCCGCCGCTCTCGCCGGGTTCGAAGAGCGAGTCGGCGACCGCCGGGTCGATCCCCGACCCGTCGTCCTCGACGAAGAAGCCGTCCGAGAGGTCGCCGACCCGGATCGAGACGTCGTCGCCGGCGTGGTCGACCGCGTTGCGCATCAGGTTCTCGAAGAGGTTCCGGAGGCGGTCCGGGTCGGCGAGCACCTCGCGGTCGGTCTCGACCGAGAGGGTCGCGTCCGCGGTGTCGACGGTTGACCAGCTGTCGGCGACGACGTCCGCGAGGTCGACGCGCTCCGGGTCGCCGACCGTCTCTCCCTCGCGGGCGAGCGCGAGGGTCCGCTCGACGATCGACTCCATCCGGGCGAGCGCGTCGAGCGCGGCGTCGAGGTTCTCCGCGTCGTCCGACGCCTCGCGGGCGAGCTGGACCCGGCCCTGCGCGACGTTGAGGGGGTTCCGCAGGTCGTGCGAGACGATGCTCGCGAAGGAGTCGAGCCGGTCGTTCTGTCGTTCGAGCGCCGCCTCCCGCTCTTTGAACGCCGTGATGTCCTCCTGGAAGCCGACCCAGTGCGTGACGGTCCCGTCCGGGTCGCAGATCGGGGCGATGCTCACTCGGTTCCAGAACTCCGTCCCGTCCTTCCGGTAGTTCAGCAGCTCGACGCTCGTCGGCTCGTCGGCGTCGATCGCGTGGCGGAGCTCCTGAACCGACTCCTCCTCCGTGTCCGGCCCTTGGAGGAACCGGCAGTTGACGCCGATCGACTCCTCGCGGTCGTACCCGGTCATCTCGACGAACCGGTCGTTGACGTACACCATGGGGTTGTCCTCCCGGTCCGCGTCCGTGATGGTGATCCCGACCGGCGCCTCGTCGAGGGCGCGGGTCTTCGTCTCCAGTTCCGCGCGGCGCTCGCGCTCGTCGGAGACGTTTCGGAGGATGCCGACGCTGCCGTTGAACGAGTCGCCCTCGTACGGCAGCGCGGCCATGTGGTCGCGACAGGGGATCGGCTCTCCCTCCTTCGGGACGATGTCGACGCCGAAATGCTGGACGTCGGGCCCCGAAGACGAGAGGATCGTGCCGAGGCGGTCCTCGGCCTCTTTGACCGCCGCGTCGTCCTTGATGAACCCGGGCTTCTGGCCGATGATCTCCTCGCGGTCGTAGCCGGTGAGCTCGGCGAACGGCTCGTTGACGAACCGGAAGACGCCGGTCTCGTCGACGACGTAGACGGGGTAGCCGAGCGCCTCGATGACCGTCGAGTAGCGCTCGGCGATCTCTTTGGTCCGGTGCTCCTCGACCGCCTGATCGACGCGGTTCGCGAGCCGGCGGAGCTGCTCGGGACCGCCCTTCTGGAAGTAGCCGGTGACCCCGGCGTTGAGCGCCTGACTGGCGATTTCTTCCGAGCCCTTCCCGGTGTACAGCACGAACGGGGTCTCCCCGTGGCGGTCGCTGAACACGTCGAAGAACTCCAGCCCGTCCATCGCGGGCATGTCGTAGTCGCTGACCACGCAGTCGAAGGCGGCCTCGTCGAGCCGGTCCAAGGCTGTCTCGGGGTCGGTCACGCTCGTCACCGCCACGGAGTCGATCTCGCGTTCGAGGTACGCCTCCGTGAGGTCGAGGACCGACGGGTCGTCGTCGACGTGTAACACGTCGATCGCGGCGGGCATACGTGAACGAACGATCGCGAGGAATAAACGACTACCGACCCGGCTATCGGATCTGGATCCGGGGGCGGCGGCGACCGCGGTCCGCGTTCCACTTCCGGCGCGCGTGGCTGGTTCTTAAGACCGCGGAGCGCGGAGTCGGGATCGATGACCGGCGGGACGCCAGTCGCCGGGGAGACGCTCCCGGGCGCCGGCGGCGGGGACGACGACGCGGACCGCGTCGTCTGCCACGTCGATATGGACTGCTTTTACGCATCCTGCGAGCGGCTGCGCCGCCCCGACCTCGCGGGCGAGCCCGTCGTGGTCGGGATGGGGTACGAACCGGGCGAGTCGATCGGCGCGGTCGCGACGGCGAGCTACGAGGCCCGCGAGTTCGGCGTCGAGAGCGCGATGCCGATCTCGGAGGCCTTGGAGCTGCTCCCCCGCCGCGCGGACGCGGACCCCGACGACCCGGACGCGCCCGACCCGGAGGAGACCGGGCGGTACCTCCCCGTCGACCTCGACTTCTACGAGGACGTGGCGAGCGAGGTGAAGGAGGTCCTACGCGACTGCGCCGACACGCGCCGGGAGGTGAGCATCGACGAGGCGTACCTCGACGCCACCGACCGGACCTCGTGGGCGGTCGCCGGGGGTGGCGG
>NZ_NEDJ01000035.1 GCF_002114285.1 Halorubrum ezzemoulense DSM 17463 | reverse complement strand
GGATAGCCCCGAGGCCGCGGTAGGCGACGTAAGCACCGCAGCGAGCGGAGCGACCCAAGAGCGCAACGAGCGTACCGCGGCCTCGCGGCTGGGGCTTTGGAGGTTGTCACCACCGATCCACCAGCAACTGCGTGTGAGATATCGACGTATTAGTCGCTCGCCTCGGCGGCCGTCTCGAAGACGACCCACTCGGGGTGGGCGTCGGGCTCGTCGGGGAGGTACGTCCCCTCAGTCCCGCACGCCGTGACGAGCCGACAGGTCGAGCGCTCGGGCGGCCAGACGACCTCGACGCGCTCGCCGCTGGCTCCCGCCTCGCTGCCCTCCGTCACCCGAACCGTCACCTCCTGCCGGTATGTGAACGTCGCGCCGGCGGGGTCGACGAGCGTCACGGTCACGGCGACCGCGTCGCCCTCGGGGTCGAACGGCACGGGGTCGCCCGCCTCGGGGTCGCCCGCGGCCGCCGCGCCGGGCAACCGGACGCCCTCTGGCGTCACCGCCCAGTCGACCGCGAGCGAGTCGCCGAGATCGCTCACCGTGTAGGAGACGTGGTCCGGACCGCCCGGAGCGCCCCGTCGCGGGTCGACGCGGACCTGCGCGCGGGCGACGCGGTCCGGCACGCCGACGGTCGTCTCGGCGTCGATCCGAGCGCCAGTGCGCCGGTCGAGCGGCTCCAGCTTCGGCGTGACGCGGGTCTCCGGATCCGCGGTCCAGACCCCCTGATAGCCGTAGCGGTACAGGGTGCGGTCCGGGTACGCGTCCAGCACCGCGAAGTTCTCGACCGGGTCGCGGTCGAGCGCGTACACGACCTCGCCGTCGAGCCCCGGCCCGTTCCGGAGGTACTGGAACGGGTGGTTCTGCCACTCGCCGTACGGCGTCGGCACGAAGACGAGCCCGTCCTCGAAGGTCGTCTCGTCGAACGGCGCGTACGCGGCCTCGTGTTTCGCGTCGACCGCGGCGTTCCGCTCGATCGGATCCGCGGCCGCGTCGACCGCGGCCACGCCCGCGACGACGACCGCGCTCGCGACGACGACCGCGAGGGCCACGCGGGCGACCGTCCCCGAGGCGCCGCGGGAGACGAGCCGGTCGCGGGCCGCGGACAGCGCCCGGGCGGCGGCGGCGACGGCCAGCCCGCCGAACACCGACAGCGGGACGAGCAGGTCGAAGTGATAGAACGGGCCGAACAGCGACGCGAGCCCGTCGGTCGGGTCCGAGAGGTCGGCGAGCGCGTTGTGCGTCCCCCAGAAGTAGAGGTTCCCGACGACGACAGAGACGGCGACGCCGACGAGCAGCGCCGTCGCTGTCCGTCGGAAGCCGGGCGTACCGGACGCGTCGTCGGCCGCCCGGTCGTAGAGGAGTCCGCGCGGATCGCCGGTCGCGCGCCACCCGCGGAGCGCGACCGCGCCGCCGACGAGCGCCGCGAGCGTTCCGAGCGGGCCGGCGGCGAACCAGCGGGTCGCGATCTCCCGGAGCGCGTACCCGTTCGACTCCAGCGCCAGCCCGAGCGTGTAGTCGACCGAGTGGCCGAGGATCCGGCGCTCGCCGAAGCCGGGGCCGTCCATCGGCGCGAACACCTGGTACGGGAACACGAGCGGGGACCCCGTCATCCGGGCGTTGTACGCGAGCGTGACGCCGACGAACAGGGTACCGAACAGCGCCGTCAGCCCGTGGCGGCGGACCGGGTCGGGGAGCCCGCGGACGCCGGCGTCGACCAACGCGCGCGGCGTCGACGCCGCGGACTCGGCGCCGAACCGCCGGGTCGCCGACGCGACGCGCCACAGCGCGTGACAGATGAACGGGGCGGCGAACAGCACCGCCGTGTACGGCCGCGCGAAGAAGGCGACCCCGATCGCGAGGCCCGCGACGCCCGCGGCCCGGAGGGACTCGTCCCGGACGCTCCGGAGGTACGCGACCGCGAAGACCAGGTTGAAGAGCGTCGTCGGCGCGTACGGAAGGAACGCCGAGGAGGTCGCGATCGCCATCGGCGACGCGGCGAAGAGGACGGCCGCGGCGAGGCCCGCCCGGCGACCGGCGGCCGCGGAGCCGAGCAGGTACACCAGTGCGGCGTTCCCGGCGGCGACGACCGCGAGAGTCACGCGCGGCTCGCCGAACAGGGCCATCGAGACGGCGAACGTCGCCGCGGGAACGGGGTTGTACTTCGGGTAGAGCCGCCCGCCGTCCTCGATGAAGAACCACGGGTGGACGGCATCGGCGAGCGAGCCGGCGTGGAACGCCAACTGACCGTCGAGGAGGAGGGCGGCCTGCGTGAGGTAGACGCCCTCGTCGTGGTTCGCCGAGTGGTGCGAGAAGACGGTGACGGCGACCGCGAACGTCAGGGCGCCGGCGGCGACGGCGACGAGCGCCGCGGCGAGGCTCACCCGGTCGGCGCGTTCGAGCCGCTGGCGGAGGTGGACGAGGAGCCGGCGGGGACGGAGCGACGGTGGGAGAACTGACACGGTCGGTGGAGTGAGGCTGTGAGCGTGACGGGCGCGCGGCGCGACGCGGCGGTGAGGCGGCGGCTCAGATCTGGACGCCGGCGTCGCGCATGAGGTCGATCGTCGGTTCGAGGTTGGACAGCTCCGAGAGGTCGATGTCCGGGACGTCGAGCTCGTCGATCGTCGGGAGGTCGCCGATCGGCTCGACCTCCGGAATCAGCGGGTACTCGAAGGTGGAGCGCGCGAAGTAGTCCTGCGCCTCCGCCGACAGCAGGTGGCGGACAAAGTTCGCGGCGAGGTCAGCGTTCGACGCGGTGTCGACGACCGCGGCGCCCGCGACGTTGAACACCGCGCCCGCGTCGCCCTGCGTGAAGGAGGTCGCGATCGGGGCCTCCGGGTTCCCGTCGAGCACGCGCTGGATGTAGTAGTGATTGGTGAACGCGGCGTCGATCTCGCCGTCGGCGATCTCCTGACACGCGCGGAACTCGTCCGGGTACGTCGCGGCGCCGCGCTCGACCATCGCTTCGAGCCACTCGCGGGTGGCCTCCTCGCCCTCCAGCAGCCGCATCGCGGTGACGAACGCCTGCGCGGAGCCGTACGACGGCGCCCAGCCGAGGTCGCCCTCGAACTCGTCGGGGTACGCCATGATGTCGTCCGGGAGCCCGTCTTCGGAGACCGACTCGGTGTTGTACGGGACCGTCCGGGCGCGCCCGGAGGTGCCGACCCACTGCTCGGTGTGGAACTCCCCCCGGACCTTCCCGGTCACGTCGTCGGGGAGCGCCTGCGTGCGTCCCGCGTCGGCGAGCGCGCCGAGCGAGCCAGCGTTCACCGAGTAGAACACGTCGGCCGGCGACCCCTCGCCCTCGTTGATGATCGCGTTCACGTGGTCGGTCGAGCTGTTGTACCGAACGGTCAGGTCGAGGTCGTCGTACAGGTCGTCGATGTAGCCGACGAGGTCGCCGACGAGGAACTCGCCGCGGCCGGAGTAGACGGTGAGTTCGCCCTCCAGCGCCGGCATCTCCGCCATCGGCGTCCCGCCGGGGGCGTCGCGCCCGGCGCGACCGGAACCGATCTGCCCGATCGCCGGTCCGCCGTCGCCGCCGTCGGAGCCGTCTTGATCGTCGCTCCCCGTACAGCCGGCGACCCCCGCGACGCCGACCGCGCCGGCCGCCGCGAGGAACTTCCGCCGTCGAACGTCGCGCCCGTCTCGTGCGTCGGATTCGTGGGTCGTCATGTGTTTTAGGCTTGCCTAAATGGTTTTAGTCGTGTCGGTTCAGTCGTCCGCGGGCGCCGGCGTCCGCCGGATCGCGTCGAGGCAGTCGAGCCAGTCGCGCATGTACTCGCCGCAGTGGTTGAGGAACGCGCCGTTGTTCCACTCGTCGAAGTCGCCCTCGGCGAGCGCGTCGGCCATCGCGTCGAAGACCGCCGCGTACGAGTCGGCGTCGGCGCCCGCCTCGTCGACGACCTCCCAGACGTGCTCGTTCAGCTCCAGCCCGGCCACCTCGTTCGCGAGGTCGTCGAACGTCGAGCGCGGGGCCTTGTTGTGTTCACAGAGCGGGTCGCCGTTGTAGATGCGCTTGCCGAGCACGTCGCAGGCGCGCTTTAAGAACAGCCCCGACCAGATGTCGTCGAACCGCCCCACGTCCCACTCGTTGTCGTCCATCGGCAGCTGGTAGAACGCCGGGATCACCTCGCGGCGGAACGCGAGGTTCATCGAGCAGACGGTGAGGTAGTTGCCGCGCGCGGCGACGAAGTCGCCGCCGAAGTCGTCGGCGGTCGTCCGCGTCTGCGCCTGGCCCTCTAGGTCGCCGTCCATCAGGATCCGGACCGCGTCGAGGTCGGGGACGTTCGTCCACAGCCCCTGCGAGGCGACAACCTCACCGGCCTCGACGTCGACCGCGTCGGTCTCGACGGTCTCGTCCATCGCCGAGTACGGGTAGCCGCGCGGGTAGAGGCCGTGCTCGTCGGCGTTGTCGTAGAGGACGTTCACCCAGTCCTCGTCGGAGCGCACGCGCTCGATTTCGCCGCCGAACGCGAGGTTCGCCATGTGTCGACCGAAGTAGTCGACGTCGTCGTGCGGGAGCGTGTCGTCGTCGATGAAGACGCCGTAGTCGAACGACTCGTCGGCCCACATGTACAGCAGGCCGAAGCTCGTCTCGGCGTGGCTCGCCGCCGGGACGACGTGGCCGTACTCCGCGACGCCGTTGGCCTCGTACCACTCCTCGCGGCGGCTGCCGTCGAACACCTCGCCGGAGACGTCGAGGTCGTCGAGCATCGCGCGCATCTCGTCGGTCTCGCAGAAGTCCTCGGTGACGAGGACGAAGTGGAGCCGCGAGACGTCGAACCCGTGCTCGCGGGCGTTGGCGACGTACGCGCGGAGGCACTCGTACTCTCTGATCGTCGGAACGATGACGCACATATCCGAGCCGTCGCCGCTCGGGGCGGTAGCCGTCATACGCGTTAGTTTTTAGGCTGGCCTAAAAGTTTAGCGGTCCGTCGTCGGCTGCGTCGCGGTCGCGTCGGGTTCCCGCTCCGACTCGTCGGGAGCGCGCGTCGGCGACAGGTCGAACGCGGCCGCGACGGCGCCGCCGCCGGCGAGCGTGACGGCGTTCTTCAGCGCGTGGTCGAGGGCCGCCGCGGCGAGCGCGACCTCGGCGGAGATCGGCGTCGCGGCGACGACGATCCCTGTGAACGCCGCCTCGTACAGCCCGATCCCGCCCTGCGAGAGCGGCAGCACCTTCGCGAGGTTCCCGGCCGAGACGGCAAGCGTCCCGACGACGGCGAGCGCGACCGGATCGACGGCCCCGCCGAACCCGCCCACGAGGGCCGCGAGGACGAAAACAGCGGTCGCGACGTCGAGCGCCCACACGACGCCGCTCGCGAGCGACACCCGAACGAGCGCGCCCGCGTCCGCGGCGACGACGCGGACGGCGGCGCCGAACCGGACCGCCGCGTCGACGGCTCGGGCGAGCCGGGATCCCGCAGCGCGATCGCGGAGGGCCGGACCGAACTGCCGGTCGCTCCGAGCGACGACGACGGTGAGCGCCGAGAGCAGCGCGGCCGCGATCGCAGTGCCCCCGGCGACGACGAGCACCCGACCGGAGCCGTCGGGCGCGACGACCCGCCCCCCGGCGAGGCGGACGGCGAGCGCGGCGCCGCCGAGCGCGCCGAGCGCGATCAGGTCGAAGGCGCGCTCGACCGCCAGCGATGCGACGCCGGTAGCGTAGGGGACCTCACGGCGGTCGTTCAGCAGGTACGCGCGCACCCCGTCGCCGGCCCGGGCGGGGACGATCAGGTTCGCGGTCTGGCTCGCGAACACGGTCGCCGTGAGGAACGCCGTGCGACACCGGTGTCCCATCGGCCCGAGCACGTCGCCGTACCGCCGGCCGCGGACGGGCCACGACGACAGGTACGCGACGAGCGCGGCGGCGACGTAGACCGGGTCCGCGGTCGCGACCGCGTCGACGACGGCGGCGAGGTCGAGGGTCCGCGTCAACACCGCGCCGCCGATCGCGAGGACGAGGACGGTTCCCGCGACCGCGAGCGACCCCCGAGGGACGCGCGCTCGGAGCCGGGAGAGGCGCTCGCGGAGTCGAGCGGCGGCGGTTCGCGGTCGCATACGATTATTTAGGTCGCCCTAAAGAACATAACGCTGGCGGTTCGCGGAGGCGAACCGGCGGGGCGGGCCGGACCCGGCGCGACGCAACACGTTTGTTCGCGGCAATCGAACAACTACGCATGAGCGCGAACGAGGCAGACGCCGGCGCTGCGACCGAGGACGTGCGGATGTGGCTCGTCGAGCGCACGTACTCCGACGACGAGCAGAACATGGTGATCCTCACGTACGCGACGCCGGACGGCGAGCGCTACTTCCGCAAGGAGCGCGCGCTCACCTCTTTCACGGACGTGCGCGACACCACGGCCGCCGTCGACGCGGCGCCGTCGAACGTCGGAGCCGTCGACGACCCCGACGACCGCGAGCGCTACGCCGCCGAGGCGACGCGGATGGCCCGCGTCCACGACCCCGACGACGTCATCTGAGCCGCACCGCGGACGGGCCGCGAGCGACCGGGCCGCACAGCCTTTTCACCGCCTGGGCCCAACGCCCGGCCGATGCGCGCCACTCTCGAAACGCTCGGCGTCGCCCTCCTCGTCGGCGCCGCGCAGGCCCTCCTCGGCGTCGTCGGCCTCGCCGGACTGTTCGCGCTGTCGACCCCCGTCGCCGTCGCTCCCTGGACGCTCGTCACGAGCGTGTACGCGCACGGCTCCGTCGGCCACCTGCTGGCGAACGCCCTCGCGCTGCTGCTCGTCGGGCCCCTGGTCGAGCGCCGGACGACCCGCGCCCGCTTCCACGCGTTCGTGGTCACGACGGGCGCGCTCGCGGGCCTCGCGCAGGTGACCCTCGGGAGCCTACTCGGCCCGCCGGTCGCCGTGTTGGGGATCAGCGGCGCGGTGTTCGCGCTCGGCGGCTACCTCCTCGCGGGAAACGTCGTGAGCGAGACGCTGTTCGACCGCCTGCGCCTCTCGCCGCGAGTCCAACTGGTCCTGTTCGGGCTCGTCGCCGTCGTCCTCACCGCGACGACGGCCGCGCCGGGCGTCGCGCTGATCGCGCACGCGACCGGGGCGTTCTGCGGGCTCGTCGCCGGACGCGTCGGCCTGCTCGACGCGCGGTGACCGGAACCGGACCGGACGGTGGGCGCGGGCCGCGATCGACGGCGCCGGGGCTAGGCGGTGTGAAAAACGAAAGGGGTGAAAGAGAAACGCCCTAGCGCTCAGTCTTCGAGAACGATCTCGATGCTGACGTCGTTCGGCACTTGGACGCGCATGAGCTGGCGGAGCGCGCGTTCGTCGGCGTCGATGTCGATCAGACGCTTGTGGACGCGCATCTCCCAGTGCTCCCACGTCGCCGTCCCCTCACCGTCCGGGGACTTGCGCGACGGGATCTCGAGCGTCTTCGTCGGCAGCGGGATCGGGCCCGACAGGGCGACTCCCGTCGAGTCCGCGATCTCGCGGACGTCGTCGCAGATGTCGTCGAGGTCCTCGGGGCTCGTGCCGGCGAGGCGGACGCGTGCCTGCTGCATCGATTATCGCTCGTTGACGTCCAGCACCTTGCCGGCCGCGATGGTCTGACCCATGTCGCGGATGGCGAAGCTGCCGAGTTCCGGAATCTCGCCGGACGGCTCGATGCTGAGCGGCTTCTGGGGACGCACGGTGACGACCGCCGCGTCGCCGGACTTGATGAAGTCCGGGTTCTCCTCGGCGACCTCACCGGACGAGGGGTCGATCTTCTGATCGATGGACTCGATCGTACAGGCGACCTGCGCCGTGTGGGCGTGGAAGACCGGGGTGTAGCCGGCCGTGATGACCGACGGGTGCTGCATGACGACGACCTGGGCCTGGAACGTCTCGGCGACGCTCGGCGGGTCGTCGGCCGGGCCACAGACGTCGCCGCGGCGGATGTCGTCCTTGCCGATGCCGCGGACGTTGAATCCGACGTTGTCGCCGGGCTCGGCCTTGGGCACCTCTTCGTGGTGCATCTCGACCGTCTTCACCTCGCCGCCCACGTCGGACGGCTGGAAGGAGACGTTGTCGCCGGTGTTGAGGATCCCGGTCTCGACGCGTCCCACGGGGACGGTCCCGATACCGGAGATGGTGTACACGTCCTGGATCGGCAGGCGGAGCGGCGCGTCCGTCGGCGGCTCGGCCTCCGGCAGGTCGTTGAGCGACTCCAGCAGGGTGGGGCCGTCGTACCACGAGGTGTTCTCGGACGCTTCGGCGACGTTGTCGCCCTCGAAGGCCGAGATCGGCACGAACGTGGTGTCGTCGGTCGCGAAGCGGACCTGGTTGAGCAGGTCCTCGACCTCGCTGATGACCTCCTTGTAGGAGTCCTCGCTGTAGTCGACGAGGTCCATCTTGTTGACGCCGATGATGAGCTCGTTGATCCCGAGCGTGCGGGCCAGGAACACGTGCTCGCGGGTCTGGGGCGCGACGCCGTCGTCGGCCGCGACGACGAGCACCGCGTTGTCGGCCTGCGAGGCGCCCGTGATCATGTTCTTCACGAAGTCACGGTGGCCCGGACAGTCGACGATGGTGAAGTAGTACTCGTCGGTGTCGAACTCCTGGTGGGCGATGTCGATCGTGACGCCGCGCTCGCGCTCCTCGGCGAGGTTGTCCATCACGTAGGCGAACTCGAAGCCGCCCTTGCCCTTCTCTTCGGCTTCCTCGCGGTGCTGCTCGATTACGTGCTCGGGGACGCTCCCCGTCTCGAAGCGGAGGCGACCCACGAGCGTACTCTTGCCGTGGTCGACGTGGCCGATAATGGCCCGGTTCTGGTGCGGTTTGTCACTCATGGGGTAATCACGCGCTAAGGCGCTCTGTGAGTAAGTTTCGGTTGATTCCACTAAAACGGTTTCGATACGGCCCACAGAGTATCGTGCCGCCGTCTTGCGATTCTCGACAACCCGGGGCACGCCACACGGCCGCACGGAGACCGTCGGTGGGCGAGTCGGGCGTCGGCTACTCCAGCCGGCCCACGTCGCCGAGGACCGCGCTCGCGGTCTCGGGGCCGCCTGCGCCGCGGCCGGAGATGTTGAGCCGGCCGGCGTGGGAGGTCTCGATCTGGACGATGTTCTGCGTCCCCGAGACCGCGAGCGTGCCGTTCTCGGGGACGAGCCGCGGCGCGACGCGGACGGTCTCGCCCGTCGCCTCGCCGATCAGCCGGACCGTCCGCCCGTCCTCGGCCGCGAGGCGGAGCGCGGAGCCGGGCACGTCGCGGATCCCCGAGACGTCGGCGTCTTCGAGCGTGAACTCCCGGGCGTCGGCGGGGTCGTCGACCGCGCCGAACGAGAGCACGTTTGCGAGGATGACGCACTTCAGCGCCGCGTCGGTGCCGTCCACGTCGAAGGAGGGGTCCGCCTCCGCGACGCCGAGGTCCTGCGCCTCCGCGAGCACGTGGTCGTAGTCCAGTCCCTCGGCGGCCATCCGCGTCAGGATGAAGTTCGCCGTCCCGTTGAGCACGCCCCGGACCGCCGTGACGTGGCCGGGCTCGATGTCCTCGACGGTCGACACTGCGGGGATCGCGCCACCCACGGTCGCCTCGAACCGGGTCTGGCCGTCGCTGTCGCCGACGGCCGCCCGCAGGTCGCCGTACCGCTCCGCGACGGGGCCCTTGTTCGCGAGGACCGCGTGGCGGTCGCGCTCTAAGGCGGTCGTCACGTGCGAGAAGCCCGGCTCGGCGTCGCCGAGCGTCGTCGGCGTCGCCTCCACGAGGACGTCGTAGTCGGCCGCCAGCGCGTCTGCCGGGTCGTCGTCGCCGACGATCCCCCGTTCCGCCTTCCGCGCCACGACCGCGTCGGGGTCGACGCCGACGGCCTCTCCGCCGGAACCGCCCGTCCCGTCCGCGACGATCGCGGTCGACGAGTCGGCGACCGCGACGACCTCGTGGCCGTGTTCGCCCGCCAACTCGACGACGGAGCGCCCGACGGCGCCCGCACCGATCACGGCGAGTCTCACGCCTCCACCCCCGTGAGTGGCTCAACGACGCGGAGGTCCTTCTCCGCGGCGAGGTCGCGGACCGCGGCGAGCGCCGCGTCCGTCTCGCCGGCCCGGGCTTCGAGCCGGAGCCGCGCGCTCGACACCTCCTCGGTGCCCTGCGGGGCCGCGAGCGACACGTCGGCGACCGACGCCGACTCGCAGGCCTCGATGCTCGAGAGCGTGTCGGAGAGGTCGGTGTCGATGAGGTGGCCGAAGAGGAGCAGCGTCACCTCCTCGGCGTACCGCTCCGTGCCGGCCTGCATCACGTTCACGCCCTCGCTACGGAGCGCGTCGACAATCTCCTCGAACCGGTCCGGCGTCGCCTCGAAGTCGACCTCGACCGGGATCCGGCCGCGGGGCGTCTTGTTCCCGCGCTCGTGGTAGATCGACAGGAGGTTCCCGCCGTTGTCGGCGATCGGGTGGAGCGCGGCGAGCAGCTGCCCGGGCTCGTCGACCAGCTCCAGCCTGACCGTGTGCGTCGAGACCGCCGTCGAGGCGTGGCCGCCGTCGGGCGACGCTCCCGAGTCGGGCTCGTCGACGCCCGCCTCCGCGTCGAGCGCGGCCTCCGGCGCCCCGTCGCGACGGTCGCTCACGGCGCCACCTCCGGCGCCGCGCCGCGCCCGGCTTCATCGCGGCCGGTCGAGTCCGGATCGCCCGTCCGCGGACGCGCTCCTGTCCCCGACGTGGAGCGGTCGCTCGGTGGCTCCGTCGCGGTGCGCCGGGGGGGAGTCGTGCCCGTCTGCATACCCGAACGGAGTCGGACGATCCGGTATAAGCCTTCGGCGCTGGCAGGCGTTGCCTCGCTTCCGTGCCTGTCAACGCGGCGCACGGTTCGGGGAGGTCTGCCGCGATCGACGGCGTCGGGGCTCTCAGCCGGAAGACGCGAGAGAGAAGTTGACCGCAGAGACCGCGGACCGCGTCGTCGACTTAGAAGTAGTCGATCGACTGCGGCAGTTCGAGCTTCATCCCCTTGCGCTCGCGGATCTCCATGATCTTCTCGCGCTGGAGATTATCGACGAGGACGCGGAAGCCCGCGTTCTCGGTGTTCCACGAGGCGCGGCCCTCGGTGGCCGAGCGGATGTCGGAGGAGAACCCGATCATCTCCTCGACGGGCGCGATGCCCTCGACGACCATGAGGTCGCCCTCCTGGTACATGTCGTCGACGCGGCCGCGACGACCCTGGATCTCGCCGGAGGCCGCGCCCATGTGTTCGCTGGGCACGTCGATCCGGACGTCCTGGATCGGTTCGAGCAGGCGGACCTCGCCGTCGATCAGCGAGCGGTGGACCGCGTCGCGGACCGCCGGGATGACCTGCGCCGGACCGCGGTGGATGGTGTCCTCGTGGAGCTTCGCGTCGTGGAGTCGGAACAGCGACCCCTGGACCGGCTCGGCGGCCAGCGGACCGTCGTCGAGCGCCTCCTGAAGCCCCTCCAAGACGAGCTCCATCGTCTCGTTGAGGTGCTGGATCCCCTTCGTGTCGTCGATGAGGATGTTGGTCCGGTGGATGTCCTCGACGTTCTGGGAGGTGTCCTTGTCCATGCCGGCCTCCTGTAGCGCCTCGCGGCGCTCCAGTTCGGGCATGTCCATCGAGACCTCGCCGAGCTGGATGGCGTCGACGATCTCCTGGTCCATCGGCTCGACGGTGATGTAGAACTTGTTGTGGCGGTTCGGCGACTGCCCCTCCACCTCGCGAGAGGACTCCTGGGGCTGCTCGCGGAACACGACGATCGGTTCGCCGGTGATGACCGGGATGCCCTGGTTGTCGCGAATCCGCTGGGTGATCACTTCGAGGTGGAGCTCACCCTGCCCGCTGATCAGGTGCTCGCCGGTGTCCTCGTTGATCTCGATCTGGATCGTCGGGTCCTCCTTGGCGACCTGCTGGAGCGTCTCGATGAGCTTCGGCAGGTCGTCCATGTTCTGCGCCTCGACGGACTTCGTGATGACCGGCTCGGAGATGTGTTCGATCGACTCGAACGGCGTCATCTCAACCGAGGAGACGGTGGAGCCGGCGATGGCGTCACGCAGTCCGGTGACGGACGCGATGTTCCCCGCCGGGACACGGTCCACCTCCTCGCGTTCGGACCCCATGAAGAGCCCCACGCTCTGGATGCGGTTCTTCCCGGCCGTGCCGGAGACGTACAGCTCCTGGCCCTTCTCCAGCGTGCCGGAGAAGACGCGGCCAGTCGCGATCTCGCCCGCGTGCGGGTCCATGGAGATGTCGGTAACCATGAAGACGACGTCGCCGTCCTCGTCGACCAGCTGCATCCCCTCGGCCAGCTCGGTGTCCGGGTCACCGCGCCAGATGCGCGGGACGCGGCGGGGCTGCGCGTCGACCGGGTTCGGGAAGTGTTCGCAGACCATGTCGAGCACGACGTCAGACAGCGGCGTCCGCTCGTGGAGCTCCTGCCGCTTGTCGTTCTGTTCGAGCTCCATGATGTCGCCGAAGTCCATGCCGGTCCGCTGCATCGAGGGCATCGAGACGCCCCACTTGTACAGCGCGGAGCCGAAGCCGACCGTGCCGTCCTCGACGGAGACGGTCCAGTCCTCGGGGATGTCGTCCATGTTCTCGGCCATCCCGCGGATGAGCTCGTTGACGTCGGCGATGACCGACATCAGCCGCTCTTGCATCTCCTGGGGCCCCTCCTGGAGCTCCGAGATGAGGCGGTCGACCTTGTTGATGAACAGCGTCGGCTTCACGCCCTCGCGGAGCGCCTGTCGGAGCACCGTCTCCGTCTGGGGCATCGCGCCCTCGACGGCGTCGACGACCACCAGCGCGCCGTCGACCGCGCGCATCGCGCGAGTGACGTCGCCCCCGAAGTCCACGTGGCCCGGGGTGTCGATGAGGTTGATGAGGTGGTTGGTGTCCTCGTACTCGTGGGTCATCGAGACGTTCGCCGCGTCGATGGTGATCCCGCGCTCCTGCTCGTCCTCCTTCGTGTCCATCGCGAGCTGCTCGCCCGCGGTGTCCTCGGAGATCATCCCGGCGCCCGCCAGCAGGTTGTCAGACAGCGTCGTCTTCCCGTGGTCGACGTGGGCGGCGATGGCGATGTTCCGGATGTGCTCCGGGTTGTCCATCAGCCGCTCACATTCCTGAACGATCTTCTTGCGTCGGCCCATTATACCGAGTGTTACCGAAAGGAGGGTCAAAAGGGTAGTGTTTCGTCGCGGCCGATTCGCCGGGGATCACCCCCGATCCCCGGCGATTTCGTGTCGCACAGTGTCACGGAACGACCGCCGCGGGCGCCCGGGTCGAGACCCCGGCGGAGCGGGCATCGGCGCGGTTTTAAGGGCCGACTCGGGAAACGGTGAGTATGAACGAGACGCTCTCACGGCTCGTCGACAGCGGCGTCGTCGCGGTGCTCCGCGGGGTGCCCGCCGACCAGCTCATCGAGATCGCGGAGGCGCTCCGCGAAGGCGGCGTCACCGCCGTCGAGATCACCGCCGACACGCCGAACGTCGCGGACCTCATCGACGAGGTGACCGCCTCCTTCGACGACGAGGTCGTCGTCGGCACCGGTACCGTCCTCGACAGCGAGACCGCCCGGACGACGCTGATGGCGGGCGCCGAGTTCGTCGTCTCGCCGAGCCTCCACGAGGACGTCATCGAGACGTGTAACCGCTACGGCGCGGTCAGCGCACCCGGCGTGATGACGCCGACGGAGGCGGTCCGCGGCTACGAGGCGGGCGCCGACTTCGTGAAGGTGTTCCCCGCGAAGACGGTCGGGCCGGCCCACCTCGGCGCGATGAAGGGGCCGCTCGGCCAGATTCCGATGATGCCGACCGGCGGCGTCAGCCCGGACAACGCCGCGGAGTACGTCGAGGCGGGCGCGTTCGCGGTCGGCGCGGGCGGCGCGCTCGTCGACTACGACGCCGCCGAGCGCGGCGACTACGAGGTCATCACCGAGACCGCCCGCGAGTTCACGCGGGTGGTCGAGGAAGCGCGCGGCGACTGAACCCCGAGGGTCCGGCGCGGTGAGGCCCGCTCGACCCGCGGCCGCTCCCCCCACCTCACATGAAGTCCGCGATGCCGGACTGCTTGTTCGTGTCGTCCTCGAAGATCGACTCTAACGACTGGTCTAACACCTTCAGCCGCTGTTTCGTGTAGGGCCGGCAGTCGAACCGCTCCGCCACCTCGATGGCGGTGTCGACGTACTTGCTCACCGACCCCTCGTGGACGGTGAGGTTCACGCGGCCGCCGCACTCGCGGCACTCGCCCGTCAGCGGCATCCGCCGGTACTTTTCGCCGCAGTCGAGACAGCGCGTTTCCTGCCGCGAGAACGCCCGGAGGTTCCCGATGATGTCCGGCAGGAAGTGGTACTCGATCACCCGCTCCGCCACGTCGGTCTCGTCGACCGCGCGGAGCTTCCGGGCCAGCTCCAGCTGGGCGTCCATCTTCTCCATCATGTCGCCGAGCGTCTTGTACGCCGAGAGGTCCGGTCCCATCGCGATGTCGGTGGTGTCGTGGGTGTGGTCGAACCCGTGGTACTCGTCGTCGGTGCCGAGCGTGTCCTCGCCGATCTGGATCAGCTCCTCGACCGCCTCCGGGTCGGCCATCTCTCGGGACGCCTCGTACAGCTCTTTGGGGTACTCCCGCACGATGTCGACGTTGTGCGCCTCGTCGTCGATCTCGGAGGGGTCGATTCGCGAGGACATCACCAGCGGCGCGTCCATCCGCCCGCCGCGCTGATCGGGCAGAAATTCTTTCGAGAAGTTGAGCAGTCCGTCCATAAGCAGCATCACGCAGTCCTCGTCACCGTCACACTGACCGGAGTACACGTCGTTCGCGACGAGCGTGTTTGTCTCCTCAACAGTCAGACAGTATGTGAATTCGATGTCGGACTGGACCATCTCGACAGAGACGACTTCGTCAACCCAAACGTCGCCTCCGTCACCGAAGAGTCGCTGTGTTCGGGTATCGACGCGGTCCAGCACGTCAGTAAGCGTCTCGTCCTTGCGGCCGAGATGGAAGCCGACTCGGTCGGCGAACCGCACGGCGTTCTGTGATGTGATCTTGAGGACCCAGGATTCGAACGACTGCTCGCCGTCGTAGAACTCGGCCACCGCACCCGTCTTCGGGGTACGCTCCTCGCGATACACTTTCGTAGCGATACCGAACCGCTTGAGGGCTGCGGTTAGGTCGGACTGTAGGTCGTCGCTCACCGTATGTGCGCGAACCTCGACGCGTTCGCTAGACGTGCTTCCGTCGCCAGAGAAGTACGCCGCGAGGAACGTTCGGAGAATCGAGTCCGGTGCGGAGAGCACGCAGTCCGGGATTAGTTTCGTCTCCGCACGACTCCCGGCGTCAAGAACATCCGAGAACAGCGTCGTGACGAGGCGACTGGAAACAGTAATCTTCCATTCGTTCTCCTCGAACGCCTCAACGTCAAATACGTCGTCAAAGACGTCAATGATCTCGTCGCGTGGCACGTCGTCCGGCGTACAGATTGTCGTCTGGTAAAATGACCCAGCCTCCTGCCGGGTGAACCCTTCTGCAGCGTAGTATCCGAGCATCGTGCCGACCGTCTCGTCGACATCGAACTGACGCGAAATCGAAGCGCTGTCTCGACGGATTCCAAGTGTCACGTCGGTGGGAACGCGTTCGACGACAGTGTCGCAGTCGTACAGTTCGATCAGAACGCCGGCCGAGATGCTGTCGCGAGACACCCAGTTGTACACCGTCGACTGACTAACGTCGAGGAGTTCCGCAACAGGCTTCAGGTAGTTCTCGGCGTCTGTCGCATCATCGAGGAGTTGTTTGAGATTAGATTCGCCGAGCCCTCGGATCATCAGGTCGTCGTTCGAAACGGCGTCCGCGTCGAGGAATTCCGCGAGCAGGTCGAACGTCGCTGTTTCCCCGTCAACCGAGATCTGTTTCGGCGCAGGGAGCGCATCTTCCGTGGTTAATTCTCGGGCCGACACGCGCTCGATTCCATCGCCGGTCCACCGACGCATCGAGTGGTCGGGCGTCACCGTCAGCTCCTGTCCACTCTTTGTTTCGACGCGGACGAGGTGGTCAGGCGAAGGATGCTTCGAGAGTGCTTCAGCCCGTTGGAGCGTTTTCTCGCCATCCTCAGTTACGGACGGTACATACACATCGTCATCGAGTTTCTGGACAAGCGTCCCGAAGTCGTCCTCTTCAGCCGTTTCGGCGTCAAGTCGGTCCTCAACGAGTGTCTCGATGGGGTCGTAGTGCCACTTTCCGGCTTCGTCCTCGTACCAGATTTTCGTCTCCGGGTGGAAGCAGTTCCGCCGTTTCGCGGCGTGAAAGTACGGATGAGCGTATCCGACCGCGGCCGACGTGAAACCTACCACTCTCCCAACAGTCGCGGCGCTCGTGTGGGGCGCCATCCCGAAGACGAGCTCGCCGACGAGGTCGTCGCGCTCGTTCACCTCGTAGAAGCGGTCGAGCCCGTAGAACTGTTCGAGGAGGTCGTCGACGAAGTCGGCGGTCTTGAGCATGTGCTCGGCCGCGCCGTCCGAGAGGACGATGTCCTGGACGCGCAGTTCGACCACCTGGTCGTCGTGGCGCAGCGGCTCGCCGTCAATATCGGTCTCGTAGCCGAGCTCGCGGAAGTGGTCGGCGGTGACGTCGAGCTCCTCGGGCCGGACCGCGGTGACCGGGAGGTCGGTCATGTCGTACCGGACCGTTCCGTCCTTGAACGACGTGACGCCGTTCTTCGCGCGGAGGACGCCCTTCTCGATCGGCTCCGGCGTCTTGTTCCGCGAGGTGAGCCCCTGTACCCCCTTCAGGATCTCGAAGGCAGACTCGCGCTCGCCGACCGTCTCCAAGGCGGTGCGGTACGCGTCGTTGACGTCGACCTCCTGATACCCCGCGGCCGTCACCTCCCACTCGCAGTTCGGGCACTCGACGCGGCCGGCCTCGTCGGGCTCGCAGACGGTGCCGCAGTCGTTACACTCGTAGTGCGGTTCGGTGTGCGTCTCGCAGTCGGGGCACAGCGCGGCGTAGGTGTGCTCGCCGCAGTCCGGGCAGACGCGGTCGGAGACCTCCAGTTCGTGTCGCCCCCGCCGGCCGGTGTCGTCCATCACGTTCGCGGCCTTGGCGACGTCGCGCTGGGGGCCGCCCGCCTCGTTGATCGGGAAGAGGGTGTGGACCGCCGGCGAGAGGTCGCGGCTCTCCGACTTCTCGGGGCGTCCCATCCGGTTACCGATGCGGGTGGGGGCCCGCTCGCGCACTTCGAAGGGGGCGACCTCGTTGACCGCGCGGATCGCGTTCTCGCCGTCGGCGTACTCCCGGGCCGCGGGGGAAAGGTCCGCGGGGTCCCACTCTTTCCGGAGGCCGTCGTCGATCCCGAGCGACCGCGCGAGCGGCCGCCACGTCGGGATCCGGAGGGCGTCCGGGGTCGCCGCGTGTTCGATCAGCAGCGACTCCAGCGTGTCTTGGACCTGATCCGTGCGCTCGATCGCAAGGACGCCCTCGACGACCTCGCCAGCCGCGATCGCGTCGGCGAGCGCCGCAAACGCGTCGACCGACACGTCGTGCCAGAGGTAGGTGTACTCGGGGTGGAGCGGGCAGTCGTGCTCGCGCGCCCACGAGAGCGCCCGGTCGACACCGGGGTGTTCGAGGTCGACGTGCGGGTCGTCGCGGAGCGCGCGGACGTCGGCGCCGGCCGCCTCGAACTCCTGGACCCACCACTCGGGGGCGTACGAGGCGGGCGCGAGCGGGTGGTTGTTCTCGACGAACTCCCCGTAGTTGACGAGGTACTCGCCCAGGTCGAGGACCTTCTCGACGCCGTTGCGGAGCTCCTTCGCCTCCTCGGGGTCGTCGATCCGGCGGACCTCGCCGTTCGCGAGCCGGACCGTGGGGCCCTCGATGGAGTCGACCGGGACGACGCCGTGCGCCTTCCCCGGCCGCTCGGTCTTGATCTGCGTGCCGGCCGCGAGGAAGTCGTCGACGATGTGCATCGTGGCGGGGTGGACGCCGCCGGTCGCGAAGCCGTGGTTGCGCGCCCGGCCGTACCGGAGTCGGAAGCCGCCAGCCTCGCTCGGGTGGGTGAACACGGGCCGCCCCGCGATGAGGTCGCGGAGGAACTTCTGTGAGGGGTCGGCCCGCGGCGGTCCGGCCGCGTCGTCGGCCGCGCTCTCGTCTCCCTCGGTGTCCGCCGCGTCGTCGGCTTCGGCGTCGCCGTCACCGTCTCCCGTGCCGCTCTCGGTGTCCTCGTCGGCCGCGGCGCCCCCGTCGCCCGCCCCGTCTTTCCCGATCGTCCCGTCGATCAGGTCCTGGAGCCACGGCCAGTCGACCTCCTCGAGGTCACGGGTGTACCGCTGGATCTTCGGGGCCTTCAGCGCGATCCCCTCGGCGGCGACGAGGCACATCCCGCCGCGCGCGGAGTTGGTGTCGACGCGTTCGAGGTCGCGGAACCCCGAGACCTCCTCGTCGCTCGTCGCCTCCCCGTCGAGCATGACGGGGATGTGCTTGGCGATGAACTTCGACTCCTTGTCCTTCGGCGTGTACTGGAGCCCGGTGTCCTTGTCGTAGAGGGCGATCTCCTCGGCGTAGCGCTCGACCTCCACGTCGCGGGGCTTGTACTCGTCGACGTCGAGCAGCGACCGGGCGTAGTCGGCGACGAGCACGGACAGCGCCTGCGCCGTCCCGCCCGCCGAGCGGATCGGACCGGCGTAGTAGACGTTGACGAACTCCGTGCCGTCGTCGTTCTCCAACAGCTCGACGCGGTCGATCCCCTCGATCGGCGCGGCGACGACCCCCTCGGTGAGCAGCGCGACCGCGGTCCGGACCGCCCCCTCGATCTTCCCCTCGCGGGAGTCGTAGTCACCGACGTTGCCGTCGACGAAGTCAGTGACCAGCTCCAGAGCCGCCTCCTCGCGAGACATCTCGCCCTCCAGCTCGCGGACGCGCTCGGCGACGCCGTCGATGCCGAGGATGTTCTCGACGCGGTCGGCCATGTCGCGGGCGATCGGGATCTCGATCTCCGGCTCCGGGTCCCGGCCCTGCTCTTTGGCCGTCTCCGCGACATCCCACGCCTCGTCGAGCCGCTCTTCGATCCGCGCGAAGTAGCGCTCGTCGTCCGGTCTCATCGGGCCTCTGGGGTCCGGTGGCGCGGTCGACGGGTCACAGCCACAGGTCGAGGTCCGTCGCCTCGTCGTGCGAGCGCTCCAGCGGCTCGGCGAACGCGCGCAGGTGACACTCGCCGGCCCAGACCGTCGCCGAGTCGAGGTGCCCCGCGAGCGCCTGTCCGCTCGGCCGCGAGAGGACGGCGTGGGTGTGTGCGAACACGTCGCCCTCCAACAGCGAGACGTTGCCCACGCAGGCGGCCACCTCGAGCGGTTCGTCGAACGTCACCGAGCGATACTCGGTCTCGTCTTGGTCGTAGAACCAGACGTCCGCGTCCTGGACCGCACCGAGCGCCGTGAACCAGCCGGCCTCGACGTCTTCCTCGCGGGCGAGCGACTCGATCTCCTCGCGCCAGTCGGCCCCCGTTTCGAACCGCGCGACGTACTCCGCCGTTGGTTCGACCTCGCGGTGGTACATAGCAACTCCCCACGGCGGCCGGGGAGAAAAAGGCTTCAGTCGGACCGAGGAGGACGGCGAACTCAATTCGATATAGCGTTATGTGATACATCTAGCGACGACAGCGAGAGTCAGAGAGACGACAATAAGGCCGAGAGAACGCGTCTACACCGTAGAAACGGTGGATCTACAGAGATAGGCGGTTCAGTAGCTGACGGCGTTGCGACTCGCGGAGCGGAAAGAGAGGAAAGGCGTGGTCGGCCGGGTTCAGAACGGCGCCTGGGGGCCTTCGTCGTCGCCGTCGTCGTCGGTCGTCTCCCCGGGGAAGGAGGGAGACATCCCGCCGCCGCTGCTGGTGCCGCCGAGGTCGCCGTCGGCGCCGGCCGACGCGCCGGTGTCGGCGTGGACCGTCTCGATCTCGGGGATCTCTTTGACCATCCGGGACTTGATCGCCTGGATCGTCATCGGGGAGATACCGCAGCCGGAACAGGCCCCGCCGAGCTGGACCGTCACCTCGCCCTTCTCGCGGTCGAGGTGGGCGATGGCGGCGCTGCCGCCGTGCATCTGGATCTGCGGGAAGTTGCGCCGCAGGAAGTTCGTGATCCGCTCGCGGAGTTCGTTGTCCGCGTCAGCCGTGTCCGTGCTCATGCCCGCGAGTTGGCGGGCACCGGGCTTATGCCTTTGGTTCGGCCGGATCCGCTCCCGTCGCGGGCCGCGTCGGACCCCTACTCCGGTCGGTCGACCCCAAGGGTCCGGTACAGTTCGGACTCGATCCGCTCGACGTACTCCTCGAGCGTCTCCTCGAACGTCTCGTCGTCGACCGCGACGGCGCCGCGGATGCGCTCGCGCGGGTTCTCCGGGAGCTCGACGCGGAACTCACCGTCCTCGTAGAACGGCTCCGACTCGTTGAGCACGGTCTGGTCGATGCCGTGGATCAGCTCCGAGTCGTACCGGTCGTTCATCTGGTTGAACGCGTTCTTGTACGCCCGCTGGAGCTCGTTGAAGTAGTGCGCGTACTTGTCCTCGAACTTCTCCGGGTCGAACTCGTCGGCCATGTCGCCAGCGAGGGCTCGGCGGGAAAAAAGCCGGTCGATCGCCCCCGAGACGCCGAAACGGGGGCCCCCTCGAACTCGCGGTTCGGGGAGAGATTCGAACGTGGCCGACAAGATAAATTATATGTCGCGATATAGAATTTGATCGGCGCCGGTCACCGGGTCCGAAGCGAGAGTCACGACTCGGCGGCCGACAGCGAGAGGCTCGAACGGCGGGCAGCGGCGGAGCGACGCACCACCGGCCCGCGTTCGGCGGGGGCAGAGTCAGAGAGAAAACCGGGAGCGCGGCGATCGGGTTACTCGAGATCGAAGCGGTCGAGCTTCATGATCTCGCTCCACGTCGCGGCGAAGTCCTCGACGAACTTCTCCTCGTCGCTGGCGTACACGTCCGCGATGGTCCGGAGTCGCGCGTTCGAGCCGAAGATGAGGTCGGCGCGCGTCGCCTCCCACGCGACCTCACCGGTGTCGCGGTCGCGGATCTCGTAGACGTCCTCGTCTTCGGTGACCGCGTCCCACTCGTACTCCATGTCGAGCAGATTCGCGAAGAAGTCGTTGGTGAGCGCGCCGGGCTCGTCGGTGAAGACCCCGCGGTCGGAATCGCCGTACGTCGCGCCGAGCGCGCGCAGACCGCCGGCCAGAACGGTCATCTCGCTGGCGGTCAGGTTCAGCAGGTCCGCCTTGTCGACCATGAGGTCCTCGACCGGCTCGTCGGCGTCGCCGAGGTAGTTACGGAAGCCGTCGGCCTCCGGCTCGAGCGCCTCGAAGGAGTCGACGTCGGTCTGCTCCGCCGTCGCGTCGACGCGGCCGGGCTCGAACGGCACCTCGACGTCGTAGCCCGCGTCGGCCGCGGCCCGCTCGACGGCCGCCGTCCCACCGAGCACGATGAGGTCGGCGAGCGAGACGCGGACGTCGTCGTCGCGCGACTCGTTGAACTCGGTCTGGATCTCCTCGAGCGTCGAGAGGACGTCAGCGAGCGCCTCGGGCTCGTTGGCCTCCCAACTTCGCTGCGGTTCGAGGCGGATGCGGGCGCCGTTGGCGCCGCCGCGCTTGTCGCTGTCGCGGTAGGTGGACGCCGCCGCCCACGCGGTCTTGACGAGTTCGCCGGTCGACAGGCCAGACTCGAGGAGCGCGTCCGTGAGCTCGGCGACCTCCGCGTCGCCGACGGTCTCGTAGTCGGCCTCGGGCAGGGGGTCCTGCCAGATCATCGTCTCTTCCGGGACCTCGGGGCCGAGGAACCGCTCCGGCGGGCCCATGTCGCGGTGGATGAGCTTGTACCACGCCTTCGCGAACGTCTCCTGGAACTCTTCGGGGTCGTCGCGGAACTCCTCTAAGACGGCCCGGAAGTCGTCGTCGTGCTTCAGGGCGACGTCCGTCGTGAGCATCATCACGTCCTCCTTGTCGTCGGGGTCCGCGACGCCGGGCGCGGCGTCGTCGAGCTCGTCGTTCTCCGTTGTCCACTGCCACGCGCCGCCGGGACCCTTCTCCGGCTCCCAGTCGTAGGTGAGCAGGTTGTTGACGTAGCTCATGTCCCAGACGGTCGGGGTGGCGTTCCACGGCCCCTCGATGCCGCTGGTGATCGCGTCGGGGCCCATCCCCTCGCCGAACTCGTTGTCCCAGCCGAGTCCCTGGAGGTCGATGGGGGCGTCCTCGGGCTCCGGACCGAGGTTGTCGCCGTCGTCGGCGCCGTGGACCTTGCCGAAGGTGTGGCCGCCGGCGATGAGGGCGACGGTCTCCTTGTCGTTCATCGCCATGCGGCTGAACGACTGGCGGATGTTCTTCGCGGACCCTTCGAGGTCGGGCTCGCCGTTCGGCCCCTCGGGGTTCACGTAAATGAGGCCCATCACGGTGTTGCCGAGCGGCGCCTTGAGGTCGCCGTCCTCGTCGAAGCGCTCCTCGGAGGTCGTCTCGAACTCGCTCTCGGGGCCCCAGTCGACGGCGTCGTCGCCACGGAAGTCGTCCTCGCGGCCGCCCGCGAAGCCGAACGTCTCGAAGCCCATCGACTCGAGCGCGACGTTGCCGGCGAGGACGATGAGGTCCGCCCACGAGAGCTTCTCGCCGTACTTCGTCTTGACCGGCTCCAACAGCCGCCGGGCCTTGTCGAGGTTCACGTTGTCCGGCCAGCTGCTGATCGGGGGGAGGCGCTGGTGGCCGCCGGCGGCGCCGCCGCGGCCGTCGAGCGAGCGGTACGTGCCGGCGCTGTGCCACGCCATCCGGATGAACAGCGGCCCGTAGTGGCCGTAGTCGGCTGGCCACCACTCCTTCGAGTCGGTCATCACGTCTTCGAGGTCGGACTTGACCGCCTCGAGGTCGAGCTCCTCGAACGCCTCGGCGTAGTCGAACTCCTCGCCGTAGGGACCGATGTCGGCGGAGTTCTGATCGAGCAACTCCAGGTCCAACTGGTCCGGCCACCACTCTTGGGTGTTACTAGCCATCAAAAAATAGTCGCCCTTCTTTACGGATAATATTGTCTAATACGAGGAGACAATAATCGATATAACGGAGAGTTTCTATCGAGAAACTGAAGTTCTGTTTTCCGATCTGCGAAGTCGGCGTCGTGGACCGCAGCGGCGCTCCGCGTGGCGTGCTCCGCCGGGAAGCGAGTGGCGACCCCGCTACGGATCAAGAAGTCGACAGTTCGATAATCATGTGTGAGAGTTCCACCCGAGGGAGGCGGGCGCGTCCGTTCGCCTCGCGGCCACTTCTGACTCCGCGCGGGAGCGTCGAGTCGCCGACGGCGCCGACCCGGAGTCTCGAAGACGGGCCGCTCAGCGGTTCAGCGTGTGGATCGCCTGCCCGCGAGCGTTCTCCGCGGCCTCCATCACCGCCTCCGCGAGCGTCGGGTGGGTGTGGACGGTGGCGGCCACGTCTTCGAGGGTCGCGCCCATCTCGACCGCGAGCGCGACCTCCGCGATCAGCTCCGACGCCTCGGGTCCGACGATCTGCCCGCCGAGGACGAATCCGGTCTCCTCGTCAGCGACGATCCGGGCGAACCCCTCGGTGTGGCCGGTCGTCATCGCCCGGCCGGAGGCGTTGAACGGCATCTCGCCGACGACGGGATCGAAGCCGGCGTCCTCGGCCTCGGCCTCGGTCATCCCGACCGTCCCGATCTCGGGGTCGGTGAACACCGCGGCGGGGACGGCCTGTCGGTCGAGCGCGGCGGGTTCACCGGCGATCACCTCGGCGGCGACGATCCCCTCGTTCGAGGCCGCGTGCGCGAGCATCGGGTCGCCCGCGACGTCGCCGACGGCGTGGATGTGCTCGACCGCCGTGCGCGTGCGATCGTCCGTCTCGATGAAGCCGCGGTCGTCCGTCTCGATACCGGCGTTCGCTACGTCGAGGCCGTCGGTGACTGGCTGACGGCCGACCGCGACGAGGATCTTGTCGACGCCGTACGTCGACTCCTCGCTGTCCTCCGTCTCGGTGTGGAGGAGGTACCCGCCGTCGGGCGCCTCCGACCACTCGCTCGCGCCCTCGCCGAAGTTGAACTCGACGCCGAGCTCCGCGGCGCGCTCCCGGACGATCCGCTTCACGTCGTCCTCGTAGGGGTCGAGGATGTCGTCGAGCATCTCGACGACCGTCACGTCGGCCCCGAGCTTGGCGTACGTCGTCGCCAACTCCATCCCGATGTAGCCGCCGCCGACGATCCCGAGCCGGTCCGGGACGGTGTCGGCGTCGAGCGCGTCGGCGGAGCTCCAAACGTGGTCCTCGGCGAACTCGAAGCCGGGGATCTGGATCGGACGCGAGCCGGTCGCGACGACCGCGTGTTCGAACGAGAGCGTCTCAGAGCCCTGCCCGTCGCCGCCGTGCGCGACGCGGACGGTGTCCTCGCCGACGAACGAGGCGGTCCCTTCGATCAGGTTCACGCCGTTCGCCTTACAGAGCTTCTCGACGCCGCCGGTGAGCCGGTCGACGACGCCGTCTTTCCACTCGATCATCTTCCCCATGTCGACGGCGGGGTCCGCGTGGACGCCCATGAACTCCGCGTTGCCGGCCTCGTGGGCGAGCCCGCTCCCCGTGATCGGCGCCTTCGAGGGGATACAGCCGCGGTTGAGACAGGCGCCGCCGTAGGCGTCCTTCTCGACGAGGGTCGTGTCGAGCCCCTCCTGTGCGGCGCGGATGGCGGCGACGTAGCCGCCCGGCCCCGCGCCGATGACCAGTACCTCCGTTCCCGTGGTGACATCTCCGACGACCATTATTCGTTGAGTAACAGCAGGGGGTTTTCCAGGTGTTCCATGACGGTGTTCGCGAACTCGGCCGCGACCGCGCCGTCGACGACGCGGTGGTCGATCGATAAGGACAACGGGAGCGTCGGCGCCGGGACGACCGTCGAGTCGTCCGAGTCGTCGAGGAACTCGGACTCGACGTCCGCGTGGTCGCGGACGACAGGGCGCTCCTCGATGGCCCCGAGCCCGAGGATCGCCGTCTCGGGGTAGTTGATGATCGGCGTGGCGTACTCGCCGCCGATCGCGCCGAAGTTGGTGATAGAGAAGGTCCCGCCCTGCATCTCCGCGGGCTTGAGCTTCCGCTCTCGGGCGCGCGAGGCGCGGTCGTTCACCGCGTCGGCCAGCTCGAAGAGCCCCTTCTCGTCGACGTTCTCGACGCCGGGCACCATGAGACCCGCGTCGGTCGCGACCGCGATGCCGACGTTGTACTCGCTTTTCAACACGATCTCCTCGTCGTCCTCCCGGAGCTCGCTGTTGAGGTACGGGTACTCCTTCAGCCCGGCGACGATGGCCTTCATCACGAACGGCATGTAGGTGAGCTTCACCCCCTCGGCCTCGGCCTTCGGCTTCAGCTCCTCGCGGGCCTCCACGAGCGCGTCGACCTCGGCGGTGTCGTGGTGGGTGACGTGCGGCGCCGTGAACTTCGAGCGCTCCATCTGCTTGCCGATGGTGCGCCTGACGCCGCGGTACGGGACGGTCTCGTCGCCCGACGCGGGAGCGCTCGTCTCGGACGCGTCGCCGGCGGTCACGGCGGGCTCCGTGCCCGGGCCCGTCTCGACCGGTTCCGGCTCGGGCGTCGACGCGGGCGACTCCAGCGCGTCGGCGTACGCGTTCACGGCCTCGGCCGTGACGAACGCCTCGCCGTCCCGGGTCTGGTCGGTCGGCACGTCGTCGATGTCCACGTCGCGGTCGCGCGCGGCCTTCCGCGTGGCGGGCGTCGCGAGCGTCGTCTCCCGGCCCGCGGGGTCGGGCCCGCCGGCGGGCGTCGCCGGGGCGTCGGCGGAGCCGTCGTCGGCGCCGCGCTTGCTGACCGCGGACTTCCGCCCGTCGGAGCCGGTATCGGTCGGCGTCGGCGCGGGACGGGGTTCGGGGCCGTCGTCCGGGCCGCCCGCGTCGGCGGCCCCGGCGTCGCCCTCGGCGTGGGCGCGCACGTCGGCCTCGGTGACGCGGCCGCCGGGGCCGCTCCCGTCGACGGCCGCGACGTCGACGCCGAGCTCGCGGGCGAGCCGGCGGGCCGACGGCGGCGCGAAGGTGCGTCCGGCGGGCGTGTCGGGCTCGGCGTCGGCCGCCTCGGTGGTCGGCTCCGCCGCCGACTCGTCGGGCGAGTCGGGCTCCGGCTCCGGTTCGGCCTCCGCGTCGTCGCCGGCGGCCGCCTCGCCGTCCTCGTCGACGCGGAACGAGATGATCACGTCGCCGACGGGGACCATCTCCCCCTCCTCGGCGAACAGCTCCTCGACGACGCCGTCGTAGCTCGACGGCACCTCGACGAGCGCCTTGTCGGTCTCGACCTCGGCGACGGGCTGGTCCTCCTCGACGCGGTCGCCGGGCGCGACCAGCCAGCTGACGAGTTCGCCCTCCGCGACGCCCTCGCCGACGTCGGGCAGTTTGAACTCCTCGACCGTCATTCGTCGCCCCCCTCGGCGGTCGGGCGTCTCCCCTCTGCCGTCGTGCGCCGGTCCTCGGCGTTCATGGGTGTACCTCTGCCGGACATCTTAAAATTCGACCGCCTCCAAGATTCCGTCCTCGATGCGGGCGGCGGACGGGAGGTAGTAGTCCTCCAGCGCGTACAGCGGGTACGGCACGTCGAAGCCGGTGACGCGGCCGATCGGCGCCTCCTGGTACAGCAGCGCCTCCTCCTGAAGGATCGCCGTGATCTCGCCCGCGAGCCCGCCGGTCTTGGGGGCCTCGTGAACGACGACCGCGCGACCGGTCTTCTCGAACGCCTCGACGACCGCCTCGCGGTCGAGCGGGGAAATCGTGCGGAGGTCGACGACCTCGCACTCGATCCCCTCCTCCCCGAGCGTCTCGGCGGCCTCCAGCGTGGGGCGAGTCATCGCGCCGTAGGTGAAGACGGCCACGTCGTCGCCCTCGCGGCGCGTGGCCGCCTCGCCGATGGGGACCGTGTACGGCTCCTCGGGGACCTCCTCGCGGAACGCCCGGTAGATCAGCTTCGGTTCGAGGAATATCACCGGGTCGGGGTCGCGGATCGACGCCGCGAGCAGCCCCTTCGCCTCGTACGGCGTGGAGGGGATGACGACCTTCAGCCCGGCCTCGTGGGCGTAGAACGCCTCCTTCGACTCGGAGTGGTGTTCGGGCGCGCGGATCCCGCCGCCGTAGGGGGCACGTAGCGTCATGGGGAGCGTGAACCGCCCGCGGCTGCGGGTCCGGAACCGCGCCATGTGCGAGACGATCTGGTCGAAGCCGGGGTACATGAACCCGGAGAACTGGATCTCCGGGACCGGTCGCATCCCCATGGCGGCCATCCCGACCGCGGTGCCGACGATACCCGACTCGGCCAGCGGCGTGTCGATCACCCGGTCGCCGCCGAACTCGTCGAACAGGCCCTCGGTCGCGCGGAAGACGCCGCCGTTCTTCCCGACGTCTTGCCCCATCACGACGACGTCGTCGTCCTCGCGCAGTTCGGTGTGTAGTCCGTCTCGTATCGCCTGTACCAGCGTGAGGTTCTGTGTCTCGGTCATTTACTCCTCCAGGAACGCCGCGTCGCCGCGCTCGTCGCGCAGGGCGGCGAACTCCTCGTACTGCCGCTCCAGCTCGGGCGGAAGCTCCGCGTACGCGTGTTCGAACAGCTCGCGCGGGTCGGGGCGCGCCATCGATTCAGCCTCGTCTATCGCGTCCGCGACCCGGGCCTCGACCGTCGACTCGATCTCCGCGACGCGCTCGTCGTCGAGGACCCCTTCGTCCCGGAGGTACGACTCCAGCCGGTCGATGGGGTCCTTCCGCTTCCAGCGCTCGACCTCGTCGTCGTCGCGGTAGACGGTCGGGTCGTCGGCGGTCGTGTGCGCGCCGAACCGGTACTGGACCGCCTCGATCAGCGTCGGCCGCGGCCGGTCGGTCTCGGGGTCGCGCGCCTTCTCTAAGGCCGCTTCCGTGACGCTGTACACCGCCAGCGGGTCCATGCCGTCGACCTGAACGCCGTCGATCCCGTACGCCTCCGCCTTCTGCGCCAGGGTCGCGCTCCGGGTCTGGCGCTCTCGCGGAACGGAGATCGCCCACTGGTTGTTGTTACAGAAGAAGACGGTCGGCGTGTCGAACACGCCGGCGAAGTTGATTCCCTCGTGGAAGTCGCCCTCGCTCGTCGCGCCGTCGCCGAAGTAGCAGACGAACGCGTCGTCCTCGCCGCGGAGCTTCGAGGCCCACGCGGCGCCCGTCGCGTGGGGGATCTGCGACGCGATGGGGACGGCGACCGGGAAGACGTTGACGTCCGTCGGCGCGTTGTTGCCGTCCTCGTGACCCATCCAGTAGAGCAGGGTCTGTTTCAGCGGGAGCCCATGGACGAGGGCGGCGCCGTGTTCGCGGTACGACGGGACCATCCAGTCGTCGTCGTCGAGCGCGAACGCCGAGCCGATCTGGGCCCCCTCCTGGCCGGAGAGCGGGGGGTACGTCCCCATCCGCCCCTGTCGCTGGAGGCTCACCGCGCGGCCGTCGAAGTGACGCGCCAGCCGCATGTGCCTGTACATGTCGACGAGCGATTCGTCGTCGAGGTCCGGCACGTCGCCGACGACCTCGCCGTCCTCGTCGAGGACGCGAACCGTATCGTCGTACGCCCTATCGAACACGTTCACGGTCGAACCCACCTTCGCATGTAGGATCCCTTCACCGCCCGGGTAATATCGTTTTCGTAAATAATTTAGTATACTCAGAAATAGCGGCGTCGCTCTGAGAGACCGTCCATCAGACGGGTCGAGAACCGGACGTTTCTGAACAAACTCGGAGCATCACGGCAATATTTTCGCCAACATGGGCGGTTCAGCGGTTAGTAACGGACGAACAGGAAGGTTTTCGTCCGCGCGTCCGACCGTCATCGAAGTGCGGTCCGAACGTCGCGGACGGTCGGAGCGGACGGCGCCGTAGCTCAACGGTGGACGGGTCTCTCCCGGATCGACGGAGCGGTGGAAATGGAAGGAATCGGCGGCTACCCGAGGCGGAAAGCGGGTTCGTCCGGCTCGCCGTCGAGGTCTTCGAGCTGGATTACGTCGTCGTCCTCGTCCTCGAGCTGCTCCCGGAGGTGATTGACGTACCGCTTGTGCTCTTCGAGCTGCTCCCGGAGGTGTTCGGCCTCGAGTTCCAGCCGCTCGTGCTCGCGGACGAAGCTCTTCGGAACCTCGACTTTCGGGGGAAACGGCTCGCCGTCGTCGCCCGCGTCGGCCAGTTCCGACTCCGGGACGACCCGGACCTGGCCGTCGTGGGCAACGAGCGCGTCCACGTAGTCTCGGAACACCGCCGACAGCGAGATGTCCCGCTCCTCGGCGATGTCGCGAAGGGCCTCGAACGCGTCCTCGTTGACGCGGAACGAGATGGTCTTGTTCTTGTTGCCCATCACCCGAAACGTGGGCGCGCGGATCACTTAATGGTTTGTCAGACAGTCGCAAGAAACGGCGAAAAGTGAGTCGTTACGGGGTGACGCGCCCGATCGGTTCGTCGGGGCGGTCGGCCGTCGCCGGTCAGGGCTCGGGCGTCCCGGCCGGGTCCGGCTCGTCGCCGGCGTCGCCGGCGAGCTCGTCGCCGCTCTCGTCGAGGTCCTCTAACGCCGACAGCGCGGCGGCCTTGTACGTCTCGGGGTCGAGGTCGTACTCCTCGCGGGCCATTCGCGCGTACTCGTTGCCCTCGTCGTCGAACGCGGCGACGCGCTCGACGGTACGGCGGGCGGTCTCCGCGACCCAGCGGTCGCGGGTGGCGGCGTCGACCTCGGTGATCGACTCGGGGCGGACGGACACTCGGACCGTGCCGTCGTCGGTCTCGTAGGTCCGGGGTTTCCCCACGACTGCGACGTAGGCCGGGGGCTCCAGGTCCCGGAGTTTGGAAGCGGCCTCGGGCTGGTACTGGCCGGCGTACACGAAGAACGTGCCCGTCGGGTCGACGATGCGACCACGCCAGTACTCGCTGTCCTCGCCGACGTCCTCCTTCTCGGTGAGGGTGCCGACGAAGAACACGCGGTTCGAGGACTCGCCCGTCGGCAGCGGCGCGTAGACGGGGGCCCGCTCGTCGTCGGACTCGGTGAACGTGTAGCCGGCGTCGTTGAACTCGCTCGCGAACACGCGCCGGGCGACCTCTCGGGTGGGGGCTGACTGGCTCATTTCAAATCGACCTCGCGTCGATCAGCGCGCTTTCAACGTCGACGGTGCCGGGGTCCTCCATCTCGTCGACCAGGACGGACCGCCCGAAGGTCGGGCCGGTGACGCGGTAGTAGCGCCCGAGCACGTCCTCGCCCATCTCCTCGGCGACGACGGTGGTGTCGAGCGCGTCCATCGCCATGTCCTTGGCCTCCTCGAGGGTCATGCCGGTGAGATCCTCGGTGGCCTCGCGGTCGAAGATGACCTCGGTGACGGTCTCGCCGTCGTCGAGGACGCCCTTGATCCGCAGGTCGAACTCGCCCTCGACCTGGCCGTGCTCGGAGCAGCGACCGTTCTGGAGGACGCGCGTACAGTCCTCCTCGGGGCAGCGCTTGATCAGCCCGGAGCCGGACTGGATGTCGACCAGCGCGCCCTCGACGGTGTCGGCGTTGTCGCCGACCTCGATCGCTTCGTCGATCTCGGTGATACCGGTCGTCCGGTTGAGCTTCACCGAGTAGCTCCCCTCGTACTCGTCGGTGACGACGTTCGAGAGCTCGTACGCCTGTCCCTCCGTCAGCTCGGGGAGGTCGGAGGTCTCGAAGGCGACGAACTTGATCGTGCCCGACTCGTCGCCGAGGAGACCGACCTGCGAGATGGAGTCGCTGCGGGGCTCCCACAGGTCGACCAGCTCGACGCGCAGGTCCACCCACTGCTCGTCCTCGTCGATGTCGTTGACGAGGACCTCCTCGCTGCCGCCGCGGCCGAGCTCGTCGCGCTCCATCCCGGCGTCTTCGAGGTAGCTGTTGGTGACGCTCCGGCTCGCCTCGTCGAGCGGCACGCGGTACTCGTCGACCAGCGTCGTCAGGCGCTCCTCGACGTCGTCGGGGTCGACGTCCGTGTGGTCCGAGAACTGTTCCGCTATCGCTTCCGCTTCCTGTCGCAGTTCGCTCATGGGGTGTCTCCGCCTCCGGTCTTGTTTCACTGGGAGGCGTACGTTCGTTGGTTCCTCACCGTATTAAAACGCCCGTGACCGCGGTGAAAGTAAACGTATCCGTCGAGAGCGCGCTTCTCTCCGGAGTTCTCCGGATCGGCGCCGGACCGACCGCGGATCAGATGCTCGGAAGACACCGGTGCGGCGGCGGCCGCGTCAGACGCGCGTCAGCCGTGCGCGGGCGCCGTTTCGAGTGGAACCGTCCCACGGTTTGCGGTAGCACGGAGGGGGACGAGCCGAACGGAGGAACGGGTGTTCGGGACCCTCACTTGTCGGCGTCGGGGAACGGCACCTCGATCAGGTCGCCGTCGTCGGGGAGCAGGCACTCGCCGTCGAACGCCTCGCGGGCGTCGCGGCGGATCGGGCGCGGGTCGGCGGCGTAGCGCGAGGAGATGTGGACCAAGGCGAGCCGCTTCGCGTCCGCGCGGTCGGCGATCGACCCCGCCTCGCCGCCGGTCGAGTGGGCCGTGTCGCGGGCGCGGTCGGCCATGTCGTCGGCGAAGGTGGCGTCGTGGATGAGCAGGTCGGCGTCCGCGGCCGCTTCGACCGTCGACTCGCGCGGGCGCGTGTCCGCGGTGTAGACAAGCTTCCGGCCCGGACGCGGCGGGCCGACGACCTGCTCCGGCTCAACGACCGTGCCGTCCTCGGCCTCGACCGGCTCGCCCCCGTGGAGGCGGCCGAACTTCGGCCCGACGGGGACGCCGAGCTCCTCCGCCTTCGGGCGGTCGAACCGGCCGGGGCGGTCGTCCTCCGCTAGGACGTACCCCTGCGAGACGGTGCGGTGTTCCGTCTCGAACGCGCGGATCTCGTACTCGTCGGTCTCGTGGGCGACCTCGCCGGGAGCGACCGGCTCGATCCGGATCGGGAAGGCGGGGTCGTGGCCGGCCGCGTGGACCAGGTCGTGGAGGTGCCCGCCGGTCCCCGGCGGGCAGTGGATCGCCAGCGGGTCGGTGCGGTCGTTGAATCCGAGCGTCTGGACGAGGCCGGGGATGCCGAGGACGTGGTCGCCGTGGAGGTGCGAGACGAACACGCGGTCGACGGCGAACCCGGTGCCGCTGCGCATCATCTCGCGCTGCGTGCCCTCGCCGCAGTCGAAGAGGAAGCGGTCGCCCTCGCGGTTGACGAAGACGGCGCTGGCCGCGCGCTCGACGGTGGGAACGGCGCCGCCCGTCCCGAGGAACGTGACGCGAAGAGACATGGCGACTCATCGGGTCGGCGGTTGTAAACCGGTGTCGATGCGGGGGAGGAGGGCGCCGGATCGGGCGGGCGGCCGATCGGTCGACACCCACATGAGTCCGGCCGCCCGAGAGCGACCATGCGAGAGCCGATCGCCGCCTTGGTCAGACAGGAGGGGTGGCGCGCGGAGGGCGCGGCCGCCCGCGTCCACTACGAGGGGGGCCGGGACCGGTACGCGGTGGAGTTTTACGCCGAGACGGGCCACGTCCTCTACTGGTCCGTCCCGACCGACGAAGACGAGGAGGGAACGGCGACGCCGGTCCCGCGGGACGGGGTGCCGGACCCGCTCCGGCGACGTGTGCGCGACGACCTCGACGAGGCCGGGATCGACACCGCCGTCGAGCGGCGCGAGCTCTGAGCCCGGCGCGCGGTCGGCGTGACCGAGGTCGCCGCGCACGCCGGACTGACCGTCGGGTCGACCGCTGCGCCGACGCCGGTGACCGCGGTGGTTCCGGGAGAGATCACCCGATCGAACGGGTGTTACCGGCGTTTTCTGCCGACGTATTTCGGTTCGAAGGAAACCTATTTGCCCGCCTACCTGATACGAAGTCGTGATGAGTGGCGTCGAATGGGAGGACGACGATCCCTTCGAGGAGCAGCGGGACAAGATCGAGAATCCGATGAAGCGGCTGTTCGTCGAGTACGGCCGCGACTACGTCCCGCAGGTGACCGTTGGGGTGTTCGCGAGCGTCTTCGCGCGGCTGCTCGACCTGCTCCCGCCGCTGATGCTCGGGATCGCCATCGACGCCGTGTTCTACGAGGACGCCCTGTTCAGCGAGCAGATCCCGCTCGTCGTCCTCCCCGACGCGTGGCTGCCGACGGGACAGACCGCGCAGTTCTGGTTCACCATCGCCGTCATCGGGGGCGCGTTCGGGATCGGGGCCGGGTTCCACTGGATCCGGAACTGGGGGTTCAACGCCTTCGCCCAGAACATCCAGCACGATGTCCGGACGGACACCTACGACAAGATGCAGCGGCTCAACATGGAGTTCTTCTCCGACAAGCAGACCGGAGAGATGATGTCGATCCTCTCGAACGACGTGAACCGGCTCGAACGGTTCCTCAACGACGGGATGAACTCCCTGTTCCGCCTGTCGGTGATGGTCGTCGGCATCGGCGTCCTCCTCTTCTGGATCAACTGGCAGCTCGCCTTAGTCGCGCTGCTGCCGGTGCCGATCATCGGCGGGTTCACCTACCTGTTCATCAGGATCATCCAGCCGAAGTACGCCGAGGTCCGCTCGTCGGTCGGGAAGATGAACTCCCGGCTGGAGAACAACCTCGGCGGCATCCAGGTGATCAAGTCGTCGAACACGGAGCCGTACGAGTCCGACCGCGTCGACGACGTGTCGATGGACTACTTCGACGCCAACTGGGACGCGATCACGACCCGGATCAAGTTCTTCCCGGGGCTCCGCGTGCTCGCCGGGGTCGGCTTCGTGGTGACGTTCATCATCGGCGGCCTCTGGGTGTTCCAGGAGACGCCGCCGGGACCGTTCACCGGCGAGCTCTCGGTGGGGATGTTCGTCGTCTTCATCCTCTACACCCAGCGGTTCATCTGGCCGATGGCGCAGTTTACGCATAGTATGTTTGGACCAATACGATTTGAAGGGATAGATCACTCTCCTATCTGAATGGCTCTGCTAATCATGTCCTTTGAGAAAGAACAAGATACGTCTAGTACCACAGAGTGAGATAAAAGATATAATCCCGGATTGTGGTCCTAGATTCTATTTCACCCTAAAATCACCATACGGCGGGGGGATTAGGATTATATCCATACTTAATTAACCGAAAAATAGCCTACAAGATATGAGGATAGTATCACATATTAGAGAGTTAGGATAATTACGTCTATTGTGTTGTTTGTAATAACATAGGATAGGCTCTAATCCTGAAAGTCGGTCGAAGGTGGATCGGCTTTACTGAACCCTTGGGGAAGGGGTAGGTAGATCACTATCAGAGCGATTGAAGCTCATTTCTTATCTAGAGCTAGGCTGATACACTCTCTTCACTCTCACTTGTGTTGTATCCCAATAGAATACACTCTCTAAGGACTTTCAGGATTCCACGAGGCTAACTACCTATCAGACTCAAAGCTCTGTGAGAGTCACACAGATTAGTTTGTGAGAGAGTGAGAGGATCGCTAAGGACTTGGAGACTAAGAGATAATCAATATCTTAGATTATTATTGAATGATTCATCAA
>NZ_NEDJ01000034.1 GCF_002114285.1 Halorubrum ezzemoulense DSM 17463 | reverse complement strand
GTCATTGGTGGTCCGTTCGCGGTCGGTGGGGCGGTCCGCGGACCGCCCCACCGACCGCGAACGGACCACCAATGACAGGCTGTACGCTCTGTGACCTCCCGACTGGGGACGACCCGCACACCGCGCCCGACGTCGACGGCGAGTTCTGCTGCCGGGGCTGTCTGACCGTCGCGCGGTCGCTGGACGACGTCGAGGACCTCGACGACCTCGACGAGCAGCGGCCGGACGCGACGCCGGGCGACGAGTTCGACGGCGAGACGACGTTCCTCCACGTCGACGGGATGCACTGCGCCACCTGCGAGTCGTTCCTCGAGATGACGGCCGGCGAGCAGGAGGGGGTCGCGGCCGCCGAGGCGAGCTACGCCACGGACACGATCCGGGTCGACTACGACCCCGACGCCGTGAGCGCCGAGGAGCTTCCCGGGCGGCTCTCGGTCGCGGGCTACTCGGCGAGCGACCGCGCGGACCCGGACGCGGAGGACGACGACGCGGTCGTGCGATTCCTGATCGGCGGCGGGTTCTTCGGCATGATGGCGATGCTGTGGTACGTCCTCTTCCTGTATCCGACCTACTTCGGGTACGAGCCGATACTCGACTTAGGCGGCGTCTCCGGGACGTACCTGTTCGCGCAGATCTGGGTGTTCGCCTCCATCGTCCTGTTTTACACCGGCTACCCGATCCTGCGGGGCGCGTACGTGAGCCTCCGGGCCCGGCAGCCGAACATGGACCTGTTGGTGTCGCTCGCGGCCGCGAGCTCGTACGTCTACAGCACGCTCGCGCTGTTCGTCGGCCGGACCGACCTCTACTTCGACGTGACCATCGCCGTCATCCTGGTCGTCACCGCCGGCAACCACTACGAGTCGATCATCAAGCGGCGGGCGACCGGCATGCTCGCCGACCTGACGACGACCGAGGACCGGACGGCGCGGACCGAGGCGGGCGAGACCGTCGCCGCCGACGCGGTCGACCCCGGCGACCGGCTGCTCGTGCGCCCCGGCGAGCGCGTGCCCTTCGACGGGACCGTCGCCGAGGGAACGGCCGCTGTCGACGAGGCGCTCGTCACCGGCGAGTCCCTCCCCGCCACGAAACGCGAGGGCGACGCGGTCCGGGGCGGGACCGTCGTCACCGACTCGCCGGTCGTCGTCAAGGTCGGCGAGGACGCGGCGAACACCCTCGACACCCTCGTGCGGCTGCTGTGGGAGATCCAGAGCTCGCGGTCCGGCGTCCAGCGGCTCGTCGACCGCTTGGCGACGGTGTTCGTCCCCCTCGTCGTCGCGGTCGCGACCGTCGGCGCCGCCGCGACGCTGGCGCTCGGGTCGGCGCCGATCGAGGCCGCGCTCGTCGGGCTGACGGTGCTCATCGTCTCGTGTCCGTGCGCGCTCGGCCTGGCGACGCCGCTTGCGGTCGCCGCCGGGATCCGCGACGCCGCGAACCGCGGCATCGTCGTCGTCTCCGACGCCGTCTTCGAGTCGGCGAGCGACGTCGACACCGTCGTCCTCGACAAGACCGGGACGCTCACCGACGGCGAGATGCGGCTGCTCGACGCGACGGCCGCGGCGGGGACGCCGGTCGACCGCGTGCGAGACCGCGCCGCCGCCGTCGAGCGCGCCTCGGTCCACCCGGTCGCCGAGGCGATCGTCTCCGGAGTGCTGGGGGACTCGGAGGGGCGAACGGTTGAGCGGCCGGCGACCGACGGCGGCGCGGCGACCGCGGCGGACTCGACCGCCGACGGCGTCGGCGAGACCGACGACGCGCCCGCCCCGAGCGGCCCGTCAGCGACGGACGTGGACGTCTTCGACCGCGGGGTCGCGGGGCGCGTCGACGGCGACGAGGTCGTCGTCGGCCACCCCGGCCTGTTCGACGAGCGCGGCTGGCCGATACCGGACGCGCTCCGCGAGGCGGGAGCGACCGCCCGCGACCGCGGGAACGTCCCGGTCTACGTCGGCTGGGAGGGTCGCGGCCGCGGCGTCCTGACGGTCGGCGACGAGGTGCGCGACGGGTGGGAGTCGGTGGTCGCCGACCTCGACGCGGACGGCCGTCGGGTGGTGGTGCTCACCGGCGACGCGCCCGCGGCCGCGAGGCGGTTCGCGGAGCACCCCGCGATCGACGAGGTGTTCGCCGAGGTGCCGCCGGAGGCGAAGGCCGAGACGGTCCGGCGGCTCGGCACCGACGGCTCGGTCGCGATGGTCGGCGACGGGAGCAACGACGCGCCGGCGCTCGCCGCGGCCGACCTCGGGGTCTCGCTCGCCTCCGGCACCGACCTCGCCGCGGACGCGGCCGACGCCGCCCTCCTGGAGGACCGGCCCTCGGCGGTCCCCGAACTGTTCGCCGTCACGCGCGGGACGAACCGACGGCTGAAACAGAACCTCGGCTGGGCGTTCGTCTACAACGCGGTCGCGATCCCGTTGGCGTTATCCGGCGTCCTCAACCCGCTGCTGGCCGCGCTCGCGATGGCGTCGAGCAGCATCCTCGTCGGGACCAACTCCGCGCGTGCGGTGTTCGACCCCGACTGAGTCCGGCGTGGCCGGGGTCAGCTCTCCCCGTCTCCCGAGCCCGCGCTCCGATCGGCGCTCGCGGGGAGGAGGCGGCGCGCCAACGCCCCCAGGCGCTTGTACGCGAGGTTCACGTACAGTCCCGAGAGGAAGACGACGCCGGCGACGAGGGGCGCGTCGCCGGTCGTCCCGCCGAGAAGGATGTCGGAGAGCAGGTACACCCCGACGCCGAGCGGCAGGGCGGCCGGCAGCCGGAGGTTGTACCGGACGAGCGTGCCGACGGAGGCGTCGAACCGCTCGACGAGGGCGGTGAACACGAACCCCAGGGCGCCGAGCAGGCTGAACAGGGGGACGAACGGCGGAACGACTCCGGAACCGAGGCCGGCGAACCCGGGGAACGGGCCGTCGGTCACCAGCAGCGCCCCGGCGGCGAGGCCGACGGTGAGGAGCACGTCGGCGGCGATGACGCCGACGCCGAACCGCGACCGGTACCACGTCCGCGCGAGCCGCGACCGGTTCTCGGCGGCGGCGTCGACCGCCGGATCGCCGGGGGCGACCGCCTCGGTCCGGGTCCGCTCCGATGAGTCCGACATCGTCACCGAGATTTGTCGGCGAGTCGTAATTAGCTTGCGGCGTGAGAACAGTGATCAATGTAACCCGTCGAAGAGTCCTCCTCGGGCGTCTCCAGGCTGAGAACAGCCGAGTGACTACGCCGTCGCGCCGACGTGCGGCTTGACCGCGCGGACGATGGCGTCGACGTCGTACTCGTCTTCGGTCTTGTCGAAGACGACCTCGCCGTCGGCGCGGACGACGAACACGCCGTCGTCGCCGGTCACCAGAGCGACCTCGTCGACGCTCTCGCCGAACTGCTTGAGGATCGCCTCGGAGACGTCTCGGGCGCGGTTCAACATGCCACAGGGGACGCAGTACTCGACTTCAACGCGTGTCATGGCACAGCGTAGGACGCGAACGGGATTAAAGGGACAGGTCCCGGTCGGTCGCGGCGCGCTCGCGACGATATCGACCGTTTCAGACCACCAGCGCGTCGAAGACGACGGCGAACAGCAACAGGCCGAGGTAGGCGTTCGAGGCGTGGAACGCGCGGAAGGCGGCCCCCTCGGTCTGCTCGTAGTGGAGCCGGACGACCATCCAGAGGAAGACCCCGCCGACGCCGACGCCGACGACCGCGTACAGCGCGCCGAGCGGGTCGGCGGCCGCGGCGAGGGCGACCGCGGCGACCAGCGTCGCGCCGAGGTACCAGAGGATGTGCCGACGCGTCGCGGTCTCCCCGCGGACGACGGGCATCATCGGGAAGCCGCCGCGCTCGTAGTCGTCCTTGTACGCCAGCGCGAGGTTGTAGAAGTGTGCGGGCGTCCAGAGGAAGATGACCGCGGCGAGCAGCACCCCGCCGCCGCCGACCTCGCCCGTGACTGCGGCCCACCCGATGAGCGCCGGCAGCGCGCCGGCCGCGCCGCCGATGACGGTGTTTTGGACCGTGTTCGGTTTGAGGACGAGCGTGTAGACGACGCTGTAGAACAGTATCGCGACGAGCCCGAGCGCGGCCGTCAAGGAGTTCACCGTCCAGAACAGGCCGAGCGAGACGAGCGTCAGCAGACCGCCGAACGCGAGGGCGTGCGGAACGGGCACGAGGTCCGTCGCGAGCGGGCGGTCGCTGGTGCGTTGCATCCGCTTGTCCACGTCGCGTTCGAGGACGTGGTTGAACGTCCCGGAGGCGCCGATCGAGAGCGCACCGCCTGCGAGCGTCGCCGCCACGACGGGCGGCGTGAAACCGGAGCCGCCCGCCAGCGCCATCGCGGCCGCGGCGACGAGGCAGAGCAGCCACATCAGCCGCGGCTTCATCAGCCGGAAGTACGCGGTCGCGGTCGCCTTCAGCCGCGGGAGCGCCGCCGACGGGATGTCCGGTTCCGGGGCCTCCTCGACCGGCGGCAGGTCGTCGGTCCCGGGTTCGAACTCGTCGGGCGCGTCGTCCGGGTCGCCCGTCTCGGCCTCCAGCCACCAGGCGAGCGCGGCGAGGACGGCCCCGAAGATTCCGATACCGATCAGGAGGTGCGCGGAGCCGAGCGCGGCCGGGAGGTCGCCGAGCGCGACGAGCGCGCCGACGCCGGCCTGCGCGGGATAGACGACGAGCGCGACGGCGAGCGCGACCCTGACCCGGCGGTCGGCGCCGTCCCGCCACGCGAGCGCGGCGGAGAGCGCGACGAGGAGACCGACGACGGCGGCGAGGGCGCGGTGGCCGAGGGCGATCCACCCCTCGGTCGCCGTCGGGAGGGCGGCGCCGTTCCCGCAGGCCGGCCAGGCGCCGCAGGCGGTCGCCGCCTCGGTGAGCGAGGTGGTGGCGCCGACGACGACGAGCAGGTACACGCCCATCGCGGCCGCGGCCAACACCGCGGGGAATCTGTCTGGGAGCGTCACGTGGCGTGAATTACGAATCGGACCCATATATGTTCCGCGCTTCGACAAAACGGCGGCGAGCGGCGGGCGAAAACGCGGACCCGAGCGGACGGCGTCCGTCAGCGCTCAGTCCCGGTCCGCGTCCGCCTCGCCGCCGCGCTCTCGGAGGATCCGGTCGACGATGTCGCCGCTGGAGAGCAGTTCGTCCTCGTACTTCGGCTCGCGGCCGGACGCGCGCTCGACCCGGCAGTCGATACCGCGGTCCGCGAGCGCGTCGGCGATGTCGGCCTCGTCGTGGTGCTGGTCGAACCCCAACACGATCACGTCGGGGTCGAGCCGCTCGATGGGGACGAACACGTCCCCCGGATCGCCGAGGTGCGCCTCGTCGACCGCGTCGAGCGCCGCGACCATGTCGCGCCGCTGGCGGGCGCACAGCACCGGTGCGGGCTTGTGCGTGACGTTGGTCCGGCGGGCGACGATGGCGTGGAGCTCGTCGCCGCGGGCCGCGGCGTCCTCCAGGTAGTGGACGTGGCCGGGGTGGAGCAGGTCGAACGTCCCCTGCGCGACGACCCGCGTCATCGGAACCACGAGAGGAAGCCGCCGCGGTCGCGCTCGTCGAGCTCCCGGTCGATGTCCTCCTGGGTGAAATCGAAGAAGTGCTCGTCGGGCACCTCCACGTCGAGGACGTCGAGGGTGGTCTGTCGCCCCTCGTTGTCGAACGCCTTCCAGTCGCCCCAGCCGTAGGGGGCGCCGACGATGATGTGTACTTTCCCCTGCCCGAAGGTCGCGAGGTCGGCGTCGCTCGGCCGCAGCGCGCCGTTGGGGTGGGAGTGGACCGACCCGACCGCGCGCATGTCGTTCGGCTTCATGTGTGTCCGGACGCTGGCGCTCGTCGGGCTCGACTCCGTGCCCGGGATGACGAGCACGTCGGTGATCACCTGTCCGTCCCGGTCGAGATCGAGCTTCCGGGCGTCGTCCGCGCGGAGGAACCCCATGTACTCGTTGGGGTGCGTCTCCTCGCTCGCCTCGAGGACGAAATCCAGGGTCTCTCGGGCGATGCCGAGGAGCTCGTCCGAGCGGAACAGTCGCATAAGCGGGATAAGTCGCCGTCGCCTCATAGGGGTTCCGGACCGCGGAACGCGACGCGGACTCCCGGCCCGAGCCCCGAGAGAACAGGCTTAACACCGGCCGTTCCCGAAGGCTGCCCATGAGCGAAAACTTCGCCGGGGATTCCGGCACGCGGGGCGATTCGAGCCCCGAACCCGACGCCGACGCGGCGGAGGGGGCGGCCGACGACCGGCCGACCGTCTACGATCTGGCGCCGGACTGTACCCTCGAAGACGCCGCAGTCGACGAGCTGTACCACGCCGAAGTCAACGGCGTCGTCGACTACGGCGTGTTCGTCGACCTCTCCGACGCCGTGAGCGGGCTGGTCCACGAGTCGAACCTCGACGGCGACTACGCGGTCGGCGACCGGCTGATCGTCCGGCTCACCGAGGTCAAGGAGAACGGCGACGTGGCGTTCGACGACGTCGACCCCGACGACTACCGCACCGAGACGGTCGCCCACGAGCCGACGGTCTCTCGGGTCCGGGGCCTCACGCCGGGCGACGAGGTGACCGTCGAGGGCGAGGTCGTTCAGGCGAAACAGACGGGGGGTCCCACCGTCTTCGCCGTCGCGGACGCCTCCGGCGTCCTCTCCTGTGCCGCCTTCGAGTCCGCCGGGGTCCGGGCGTACCCCGAGGTCGAGGTCGGCGACATGGTCCACGTCTCGGGGGCGATCGAGAGCCGCGAGAACGCGCTCCAGTTGGAGGTCGACTCGCTGACGCGGCTCCCCGACGAGCGCGCCGCCGAAGCCCGCGATCGCTTCGAGGCGGCCCTCGACGAGCGCGCCGAGCCGGCCGACGTCGAGCCGCTCGTCGACTGGGAGGCGTTCGAGCCGATCCACGAGGACCTCCGCGAGCTCGCGCGGTTGCTCCGCCGGACGGTCCTCGCCGGCCGCCCGATCCGTGTCCGACACCACGCCGACGGCGACGGGATGTGCGCCGCGATCCCGGTACAGCTCGCCGTTGAGAACCTCATCGAGGAGGTCCACGGCGACCCCGACGCCGCCCGACACCTGTTCAAGCGGCTCCCGAGCAAGGCGCCCTACTACGAGATGGAGGACGTCACCCGCGACCTCAATTTCGCCTTGGAGGGCCGCGCGCGCCACGGGCAGAAGCTCCCCTTCCTCCTCATGCTCGACAACGGGTCGACAGAGGAGGACGTGCCGGCCTACGAGAACCTCGCGCACTACGACATCCCCATCGCGGCCGTCGATCACCACCACCCCGACCCCGAGGCGGTCGGGCCGCTGCTCGACGCCCACGTGAACCCCTACCTCCACGGCGAGGACTACCGGGTCACCACCGGGATGATGTGCGTCGAGCTCGCCCGGCTCGTCGACCCGTCGCTCACCGAGGAGCTCGAACACGTGCCGGCGGTTGCCGGCCTCTCCGACCGCTCGAAGGCGGAGGCGATGGACGACTACGTCGCGCTCGCCGAGGGCGCGGGGTACGACGAGTCCGACCTCCTCGACATCGGCGAGGCGCTCGACTACGCCGCCCACTGGCTCCGCTACTCCGAGGGGAAGACCCTGGTCAACGACGCGCTCAACGTCGGTTGCGACGACGAGGCGCGCCACGAGGAGCTCGTCGAGTTCCTCTCGGAGCGCGCCGAGCGCGACGTGGAGCGCCAGCTCGACGCCGTCGAGGACCACGTCGACCACGAGCGGCTCGCCTCCGGCGCGCACCTCTACCGGATCGACTTAGACGAGTACGCGCACCGATTCACCTACCCCGCGCCGGGCAAGACGACCGGCGAGCTCCACGACACGAGAGTGAAAGAGACCGGCGACCCCGTCATCACCATCGGCTACGGCCCCGACTTCTGCGTCCTCCGGTCCGACGGCGTCCGGCTCGACATCCCGAACATGGTGACCGAGCTGAACGAGGAACTCCCCGAGGCCGGCGTCTCCGGGGGCGGCCACCTCGTCGTCGGCTCGATCAAGTTCGTGAAGCGCCGCCGGAGCGAAGTGATCGAGACGCCGGTCGAGAAGATGGCGGGGGCGGAGATCGACGAGGCGCTCTCGTCGACGATCGCGCTCGACGACTGAGCCGGCCGCCGCGGCCGTTCGCACCGACCTCGTTTCTCAGCCGAACGCGAGCTCCCGTCGAGCGACGGCGCCGGCTCCCGCGAGCGCGACGCCGAACCCGGCGACGAAGGCGATCGGAAGCTGGATTCCGCCGCCCCGCCAGTCGGCCGCGTACGCGCGAGCGTAGAAGTCGGCGACCGACTCGTTCTCGACCGCGAGCACCACCTCGCGGTTGTTCGTCTCCGCGCTCGGATTCCAGTTGAGGCTGCCGACGAGCGCCGTGTCGTCGACGACCAGCCCCTTCGCGTGGACCTTCTCGAACCGGCCGCGCGGCTCGGCGAGGTCGACGGCGATCGGCTCGTCCCTGAGCGACTCGGAGAGGTTCCGGTTCGCCTCCCGGTCGTACCACGCGTCCGAGAGCAGCAGGTGGACGTCGACCCCGCGGTCGGCCGCGCGTCGGAGCGCGCGGATGATCCGATCGTCGGGACCGCCGACCCGCGGCACGAGCGCGAGCACCCGCTCGTCCGCGGCGTCGATCCGCGCGACGATCCGGTCGGCGGCGTTCCCCGGCGCGGTCAGGACGGTCACGTTCGCCGTCGCGGGCTTCGCGGGCGCGTCGAACCGCGTCGGGTACGAGCCGTTCACGCGCCCGCCGCCATGGAACTCGGTGTCGGCGCGGAAGGCGCGCCACGAGCGCGCGTCCCGCGCCCGGAAGTCCGCGGCGAACAGCGCGGCGAGGTCCTCCGCGACGAGCGCGTCGCGCTCGGTCCCGGGACCGCCCGCGTCAACGGTGTCGTCGCTTCCGACGACGACGCCCCAGCCGCGGTTGCTCCGCCCGCCCGTGCCGGACCGCTTCCAGTTCTCCGTGAGGACGACCGCGCGGTCGTCGGCGACCGCGTACTTCGGGTGGTGGAACCGGAACCGCTCGACCTCGCCGTCGAGGATCCGGACCTCGACGCCGGCGGCCGTCAACCGGTCGATCAGCTCCGCGCTCCGCGCCGGGAAACCGCCGACCGGCGACCCCTCCAGCAGCACGCGGACGCGGACGCCGCGGTCCGCGGCGGCGACGAGCGCGTCGGCGACCCGCTCCGAGGTCAGCGTGTAGCCGGCGACGAACAGGCGGTCCTCGGCGTCGCGGAGCGGCTCGACCGGCAGGCCGGGGCTGTCGGGGAGGACGAACGGCGTCACGGCGGCGTTCGCGGTCCGACGCGGCGACCGCCGTTCGTACCCGCGGGGTCGCCACTCCCCCCAGTCGGCGCGCCACCGGTGTCCCTCGGGCGCGCGGTCGTAGTCGACCGCGGCGACCGTCGTCCCGTTCCGGCGGAGCGCGATCCGGTCGCCCGACGCGGCGAGCGGGAAGTGGTCGTCGAGCGCGCGGAGCGTCGGGTCCCCGGTGCCGCCGTTGCCGGCGACCGCGGTCTCGTCGGCGAGCAGGGGCGTCGCGTTCGCGGGGTCCATCGAGAGGGCGACGACGCCGCTGGCGTTCGCCGGGACCTCCGCCTCGTGGTGTCCGTCGGCGAGCGACCAGTTCCCGCGCTCGGGGAGCCGGACGACGAGGTACTCGCCGCGGTTCTCCGCGGTCGTCGGGTTCGGGAACAGCTCGACGATCCGCGGCGTCGTGGACACGAGCGTCAGGTTCTCCGGGCTCTCGTTCGACGGTGCGGTGGCGGCGCCGTCGGGGTCGGGTCTGCCGACTCCCGGGCCGGTTCCGGCATCGCCAGCGACGGCGACCGGGACGACGGCCGCGGAGACGAGCAGTCCGAGCGCGACGACGGCGGCGACGCTCGCGGTCGAGTGGATCGGGACACGGAACGGAGCGGGTGACACGAGGGGAGTGCCCTCGGTATCGGTGAAAAGGGTCGGTCGAACGGCGGGCGGAGCGGGTCGGGTCAGTCGGTCCGCATCACGCGGGCCGCGTCAGGCGGTCGGCGCCGGTTCCGCCTCGTCGTCGAGCGCGTCCCGGGCCTTCTCGCCCTCGGTCGAGACGACGAAGGAGTGTTCGTCGGCGTGCTCGGCGACCGCTTCGAGCGCCTCGCGGGTGCCGATCTGGCGGAGCGCCCAGCCGGCGGCCGCGCGGACGTCGTCGGACGGGTGCGCCTCGAGCGCGTCGGCGAGGGGGTCGACGGCGCGGGTGTCGCCGATCAGCCCGAGCGCGCGGGCGGCGTGGGGGCGGACGAGCTCGTCGGTGTCGCCGTCGGGGTCGAGCTGGTTCGCGAGCGGCTGGACCGCCTCGGACGCGCCGATTTCGCCGAGCGCCTTGAACACGACCTTCTGGAGCTGCGGGTTCGAGTCCTCGGGGACGTACTCGACGAGGGTGTCGGTCGCCTCTTCGGCCGCCATCGTCCCGAGGATCCGGATCGCGGGCTGGTCGCGCTTCTCGGCGCGGCCGAGGATCTCCTCGACCGACGCCTCGGTCTTGCCGCGCTTGCCCATCCGCTCGAACGCCTCCAGGCAGTGGCGCTCCATGAACTCGGACTGGAGCGAGTCGAGCGCGAGCAGGATCATGTCGACGTTGCCCCGCGCCTCGTGTTCCTTCAGCGCCGCCCACTCGACGGGGAAGTCCTTGTAGTGGCCGAGCACGTCGTAGTATCCCTGCGCACGGAGCTGCTCGTGGGTTTCGAGGTCGTCCCACTCCTCGGCGTCGTCGAGGCCGGCCTCCAGCTCGTCGGTCGCGTCCAGCAGCGCGGCGATGTCGTCGGCGTCGTCGTCCGCGTCGAGGTCGGCGTCAGTGACCGCGCCGGCGACCGCGTCGAGCGCCGCGACGAGCTGATCGACGGGGGCCGGCGCCGCGGCGTCGGCCGCCTCGCCTTCCGCGAGAAGCGCCTCGGGATCCTCGTCGGCGTCGCCGAGCGCGTCGTCGATCGCGTCGGCGGCCGCGTCGACGAACGACTCGACGGCGGCCGCGACGTCCTCGCGCCCGTCGTCGGTCCACTCCGTGTCTTCGACCGTCCCGGCGGCGGATTCGATCGCGTCGACGACGTCCTCCCCGTAGGGGCCGCGGGCGTCGTCCACGCCGTCGCGAAGCTCCGCGACGCGGTCTTCGAGGTCGCCGCGCGGGTCGTCCGCGTCCTCATCGTCCTCGTCCGGCTCGGGGAGGTCGGCCTCCTCGATACCGGTCTCCGCGTCGGCTAAGAGCGCCTCGACGTCGTCGAGGTCGGCCTCTGTCTCGGCGGCCTCGAGGCGGTCGGCGATCTCGTCGAGGTACTCGGTGAGGGACTCCTCGGTCGCGTCGTCGGGGAGCGTCGGAGCGGCCGTCTCCGCCGGCTCGCCGTCGTCCGCGGCGTCGGCCGGGTCGTCATCGCCGTTGCTCATATACCACGAACTCCGCGCGTAGTCCATTAAGAGGTTTCCCTTCGCGGGCGCCGGGCGGCCGCGTGCGGGGCACGGAGCGGCCGCGACCGGCGCGGCGTCCCTCCGTTCTCTGCTGTGCGGGTCGCGGTAGATCCCCGCGCTTGGTGGCTCCGTCGGAATACCGAATTCCTCGACGTTCGAGGTCGACCGCGACGCCGTCACTGACGGGCCGTGCGGGCGGTTCTCCTCAGCGGTCGGCGAGCAGGTCGTCGCTCTCGACGACCGTCGCGAACTCGCCGTTCAGGTGCGCGAGCGCGACGCGGTGGGAGGTCTCCGGGTCGATCCGCTCCCCGTCGGGCGCTTCGCGGGCGTGCGTCGCGGTCGCGTCGGCGACCACGCGCACGTCGTAGCCTCGGTTCTCGGCCTCGCGCGTCGTCGTCGAGACGCAGTGGTCGGTGGTGAGTCCGCAGACGACGAGCGACTCGTACCCGGCCTCGCGGAGCCACTCGTCGAGCCCGGAGTCGAGGAACGCGCCGTTGACCGACTTCTCGAAGGTCGGCTCGCCCCCGGCGGGCGCCGTTTCCGGCTTCCACGCGAAGCCGGGGGCGTCCGGACGCAGCGACGAGTCGGGTTCCGTCGAGGCGTGGCGGACGTGCGCGACCGGCCGGTCCGTCTCGCGCCAGCGGTCGAGGAGCACGGCCGCGACCGCCTCGGCGTCGGGGTTGTTGCGCTCGCCCCACCCCGGCTCGTCGAACCCGACTTGGAAGTCGACGAGGAGGAGGACCGCGTCGTCAGTCATCGCCGAGTCCGGAACTGACGGGCGCGTCGGATTCGCTCCCGGTGTCGGCCGCGTCGAACGCCCGCCACGCGCCGGGTTCGAGCAGCGACTCGGACGCCTTGGGGTGTTCGCGCGTCGGGTCGAGCGGACAGGCGTCCGGGCTCGCGTCGTCGTCCTCGCGGAACAGGTACTGCTTCCACTCGCGGTCGCCCTCGGTGCCCCAGTCGCCGAGGTCGGCGTGGGGACAGACCCCGTCGTACTCCTCCATCCGGCCTCGGATCGTCTCGCGGGCGCGCTCGCCCGCCTCGGTGTCGGCGGTGATCCCCTCGAAGACGCTCCGGGGTTGGAAGGTGATCTCTAGGCCGACCGGCGAGTAGCGGCTCTTCCGGTCGTCGTAGAAGGGGGCGCGCGAGGTCGGGAACAGCGCCTCGCCGCCGAAGCAGAACTCCCACCGCGGGGTGTCGGGGTCGACCGGGATGTCGTCCGGCCACGGCTCCGGGTCGTGGACGTGGAGGAACTCCAGGACGTGCCAGAGCCGCTCGTGGTAGTACGCCTCGCCGCGGTCGTCGTCGGGCGGCCTGAAGAACACCGCGAGCGGCGCGCGGTCGGCGTGGTCCGGGTACGTGTCGAGGTACTCTGAGAGGACATCGCGCAGCCGCAACAGCGCGGCCGGGTCCGTGGTCGACTCACAGGCGGCGTACAGCATGTCGCCCTCGCGCTCGACCTCGATCCCGAAGTAGCAGGGGAACGGGGACCCGTCGCGCTCGCCGAGCATCGACTCCCGGAAGGTCCGGTAGTGCTCCTGAAACCACGGCGACGCGTCGTCGAGCCGATCGTGGAGCGTCTCTTGGTCCAACAGCACGCCCTCGGTGCCGGGCTCGTTCATACGCGTTGTCGGGGCGAAGCGGTCTTTTGGCTTTCGCCGGGTTCGACGCGGCGGGAACGGGCACTGCCGGCCACTCTTATAAACAAGCGACGAGAACGTTCCCGAAGAGATGGCCGACCCGAACGACTCCCACGACCTCCGACGGTTCGTCGAGGCGCAGGCCGGCGTGATCGAGTCGGCCAAGCGGGAACTGCGCGCGGGACGGAAGCGGAGCCACTGGATGTGGTTCGTGTTCCCGCAGGTCGAGGGGTTGGGGACCAGTCGGAGGTCGCAGCGCTACGCGATCGGTTCCCGCGAGGAGGCGACCGCGTACCTCGCGCACCCGACGCTGGGGCCGCGGCTGCGGGAGTGTACGGCGATCGTCAACGGGCTGGAGGGGCGGTCGGCCCACGAGGTGTTCGGGTCGCCGGACGACCTGAAGTTCCGGTCGTCGATGACGCTGTTCGACGCGGTCGCGGACGGGGACGATCCGTTCGGGACCGCGCTCGACCGGTACTACGACGGGCCTGATCCGAAGACGCTCCGGTTCCTGCGGAACGAGTGAGACCGACGGCGGTCGAACCCCGACCGACGGGGATCGGCCGAGTCAGTCCCCGGCCACCGCGAACCGCGAGGCGTCGCCCTCCTCGGTCGGCGCCGTGAGCAGCGAGACCCCCACGGTGAGCGCGCCGGACAGCGCCATCAGCCCGAGCGCAACGTCCCAGCCACCGAGGACCGTCTTCGGCAGGGTCGGGACGGCACCGACGACGGCGGACAGCACGACGAGCAGGTACGCCGCCTGGGGGACCGCGACGCCGGCGATCATCCCCGTGCGGGTCGTCCGCGGCCAGTAGAGCGCGCAGATCACGGGGAGCGCGAGCAGCGCGAACCCGGAGAACGCCGTGTCGCCGACCTCGATCAGCGTCCCCGGGCGGAACAGGCTCGCGGCGAACGCGAGCGTCGCGAACGCCGCCACGCCGATCCGCGCGATCCACGCCTCGCGTCGCTCGGAGGCGTCGGCGTCGACGAGCGGTCGGTACAGGTCGCGGGTGAAGTACGACGACCCCGAGAGCAGCATCGAGTCCGACGAGGACATCATCGCCGCCATCGCGCCCGCGACGACGAGCGCGGCGAACCACGCGGGGGTGTACTCGCCGAGCACGACCGGGAGCACGTTCGCATCCGTTGGCACCTCGACCGGCGTCCCGGCCGCCCACGCGCCGAGCATGAACGCGGGGAGGAACAGCAGCAGGACGAGGACGGGCCACAGCGCGAACGACCGCTTCAGCGTCGCGGCCGACTTCGCGACGAAGAAGCGCTGGTTGATCTGCGGGAACATCGTCACTCCGAACGCGATGGTGATCGCCGTGGAGACGATGAACTCCGGCGTGTACGCGCCGCCGCCGAAGCCCCCAAACTCGGGCCGGGCCGCCAGCATCCCCTCGGTCGCGGCGCCGACGCCGCCGAGCGCCGAGACGACCCACGCCGCGGCGACCCAGACGACGGAGAGCATGAACAGCCCCTGGAGCGTGTCGGTCCACGCCACGCCGCGGAGTCCGGCGACGGCGACGTAGAGGATCATGAACCCGGTGATGAGCGCCGCGCCGCCCCAGTACGGGACGACGCCGTCGGTGAGGCCGACGAGCGCCTCCCCGGCGCCCATCTGCTGGAGCATGACGTACGGGAACAGCCACAGGAGGCTGACGCCGGCGATCAGCGCGCGCAGCCCGGTCGAGCCGAAGCGGTCGCCGAGCATCTCGCCGAGCGTCACGTAGCCGTTACGAGCGCCGATCAGCCACTGCTTGTAGCCGATGACGTACCACAGCACCGCGAACAGGACGCCGTCTAAGGTCCCCATAACGATCAGCCACTCTGGGCCGGCGCGGTAGGCGAGGTTCGGCCCGCCGAAGAACGTGAACGCCGACAGCAGGGTGGCGAAGGTCGTGAAGAGCAGCACGAGCGTGCCGATCGACCGGTTCGCGAGGTAGTAGTCCTCGGCGGTCGTCTCCGAGACGCGGTACGCGACGAGGCCGAGCGCGAGCGCGACGACGAGGTAGCCGACGACGACGCCGAGCGAAAGGCCGAGCGTCACCGGCGGTCACCCCCGGTCGGCTCCGACGGGTCGCGGCTCGTCGCGCCGTCCACGGCGGCGGAATCTGTGGCCACGGTGTCGGCGGCCGCGGAATCTGCGGCCACGGCGTCGGTCCCCGCCCGCCTGCCCATCCCGCGCTCCCACGCGCCGCTCCGGACGAACAGCGCGAACAGGCCCGCACACAGCCCGAGCCACGCCACGTGCCACCAGATCCACACCGGGAGCCCGGCGGCGACGCGGTCGACGCCCCACAGCGGCCACGGCACCGCGAACGCAACGAGTATCGCGAACGTCGGTATCCAAACGAGATCGCTCCGTAAGCGCGTCATGTACAATGAAACTACGACTATAAACACAAAGAGCTATCGAATAAGTTCGAACACACATATCGGAGAGAAATTTTCTTCGATAACTGTTGCCGGAGGGACGTGGCGATAGCTATTTTCCGCGAGGAGCGCAACGATACACGGACGGGCGCTACCGCCCGCTATCACCATTCACCACTCATGAAAGACACAGAGAAATACCTGATACACGCCACCATCGCGGCCGACGGCGTCGTCGAGCGGAGCGACGTCGTCGGGGCGGTGTTCGGCCAGACGGAGGGGCTGCTCGGCGACGAGCTGGACCTCCGGGACCTCCAGGAGTCCTCGCGCGTGGGTCGGATCGACGTCTCCGTCGAGTCCGAGAACGGCCAGTCGTTCGGCGAGGTCACCGTCGCGTCGAGCCTGGACAAGGTCGAGACCGCGATCCTGGCCGCCGCGCTGGAGACGATCGATCGCATCGGCCCCTGTCACGCCTCCGTCGAGGTGACGAGCATCGAGGACGTACGGGCGGCCAAGCGCCGCGAGGTCGTCGAGCGCGCAAAGGAGCTGATCGCGGGCGGCTTCGAGGAGACGAGCCTCGCGAGCAGCGACGTGTTAGACGAGGTGCGCGACGCCGCCCGCGTCGAGGGCATCGTCGACTACGAGGGGCTCCCGGCCGGGCCGCGCGTCGGCGACTCAGACGCCGTCATCGTCGTCGAGGGCCGCGCCGACGTGCTCACGCTGCTCGACTGCGGGATCAAGAACGCCGTCGCGGTCGAGGGGACGAACGTCCCCGAGGCGGTCGCCGAGCTGACCGCCGACCGGACCGTCACCACGTTCCTCGACGGCGACCGCGGCGGGGAGCTCATCCTCCGCGAGCTCGCGCAGGTGGGCGACGTGGACTACGTCGCGTTCGCGCCGCCCGGCGAGTCCGTCGAGGACCTCGACCGCGACGCCGTCTTCGAGGCGCTCCGCGGGAAGGTCCCGTACGCGAGCCTCGCGGACGCCGGCGATCTCCGAGCGGCCGCCGGCGACGAGGATCCCGAGGACGGCGACGGGGCGTCCGTCAGCGACGGGACGACTACCGACGACGTGGCACCCGACGACGACGGTCCCGAGTCGGCCGCGCGTGTCGGCGACGGCGGCGCGGTGCCGAGCGGTTCCGCGGGCGGCGACGCGGTCGACCCGTCGCCCGAATCGACCGAGCCGCCGACTGCCGGGTCGACGACCGAATCGCGCGACGCGACGGACGCCGACGCCGAAGTCGCCGGAACGAGCGGCGCGTCCGCCTCCGGTGGCGAAGTAGAACCGGCGGATTCGGCGTCAACTCCCGAAGAAGCCGGCGGTACCGACACCGTCGCGGACGACGCCGCCGGAGAGACCGACGAGGTGTCCGGAGGCGACGCGACCGCGGACGAGATGGCTAGCGACAACGCGACCGCGGACGAGGAACCTTCGGACGGCGCGACCGCGAACGAGGAACCGACGGACGGCGCGACCGGCGAGCACGACGAACCGCGGTCGATCGCGGCGCACGTCGACGAGGTCGTCGACGGCGAGACCGGCCGCGCCCGGCTCCTCGGCGACGAGTTCGGCGTCGTCGATGAGGTCGACGCGGGAGACGCGTTCGACGCGGTGGAGGGGGCCGAGCCCGCGCCGCGAGCCGTCGTTGTCGACGGCACCGTCGACCAGCGGCTGCTCGACGTGGCGGCCCAGCGCGGGGTCGGCGACCTCGTCGGCCGCGACCTCGGGGAGTTCGTGAAGCGCCCGGTCGGAACGCGGGTACTGACGGCGGCCGCCCTCCGCGCTGGGAGCTAGCGAGACGGGGAGGTCGTCGTTGATCGCTTACGGATCGTCGATCGCCGATCGGCGGTAAAAACCGCTAAAGTCGCAGCTGCTCGCCGATAAAAGAGCGATTGGCGATCGGCGGCGAACGCCTCCAAAGCCCCAGCCGCGATTCCCGCGAGCGAAGCGAGCGGGAATCGCGACTGCCCCTTTGAGTCTCACCCGAACGCACAGCAGCCGCACCTCACGCCTCCCCGGCCTCGTCGCTGGCGCCCTCCGCTTCGCTCCGGGGCCAGCAACTCCCTCGCGCGCGCGACTCGCGGCCTGCGACCGCTCGTCGGCACACGCCGCCGCACCGCTCATCTGTTTATAAATGGCGTCGTCAGTGTCGGCTCACACCAGCCCGAGCGCGCCCAGCGCCGCGAACAGCGCGTCGCCGTACGTCAGCGAGGCGACGAGTCCGACCGCCATCGGGACGACGAACGGCATCCCGGGCGAGACCAGCACGCGGTCCTCGCGGGCGACGACGTCGAGGCCCTCGCGGAGCGTCGCGGCGTCGGTGCCGTACGCGCCGTGATCGATCTCGTCTAGGAACCGCTCTGCCGCCCACGGGTCGTCGGACTCGCGGTCGGCGTCGCTGTCGGTCTCCGCGTCGGCCGCATGCCCGCCGTCCGGGGCCGCGTCGTCAACTGCCCGTCCTCCGTCGGTGGGCGCGTCGTCAACTGCGCGCCCCCCGTCGGTAGGCGCGTCGTCAACTGCGCGCCCCCCGTCGGTCCGCGGACCGACGTGGGTCCCGCCGTCGGTCGGGGCGAACGTCTCGCCGACCGAGGCGGGATCGCGGAGGTCGTCGGGGTCGGCCCGCACGTCGGCGAGCGTGCGGCCGCGCCACCGGAGATACATCCGGAGCGCGTCGAGATCGAGGCCGTTCCGGGTCGGCCCGTCGGGGTCCTCGAACAGCCGCCCGTGCCGGTCGGGCAGCGAGTCGGTCGCGACCGGTCGCGCGAAGAACATGAGCCGCGAGGCCTCGCCGCGGACGAGGTTGAAGACGGCGAGGCCGACCGGGTACGCGAGCCCGAGGAGGACGGTGTTCGTGAGGATCGTCAGCGAGAACACGCCGAGCTGGGTGTCGACGAGCGGGAGCGTGACCCCGGCGAGGTCGTACGCCGGGAACGTCGGGAAGAGCACCGCGAGCGCGATCATCGCCTTGGCGTCGGCGCCGCCGAACGCCCCGAGGTACCAGAACGCGTAGCCCAGCGGCGCGACGAAAAGCAGACTGATCGCGACTCGCACCAGGAATCGCATCTCCACGAACCCCCCGAGAGGCCAGATCGTCACAATCTCCCAGACCAGAAGCAGCGCGCCGAACAGGTACAGCGGCGGCCACAGCCTGTTCGGGAGGCGCCGGGTCCGGACGTCCCGGATCGCCGCCCACGCGAACACGGGGACGACGACGAGTCGGAGGAGGTCCGGCAGCGTCGCGACCATGTCTCCACGGGCGAGACGGGACCAATTAGGCGTTCGGGTTCGCGTATCGATATCGATAGCCGTCAGCCGTCCGGCCGGTCCGGCCGCCGATCGAACACGTCGAGGACAGGCTCCGGGTCGTCGAGGCCCGGGATCCGGTACTCGTCGTCGCGCAGTTCGATCACGACGGTCTCGGTCCCGAGCCGCCGGTCGAGCCGCCGGCGCTCCACCCGCAGATCCGTCTCGTCCCACGGCTCGACGCGCCACATCGTCGCGCCGGACAGGCGGTCGCGCGCGACGAGCGCGCCGTCGCCGGCGCGGTACTCGACGAGCCCGTGCCGGAGTTCGTGGTCGAGCGCGGCGAGCGCGAGCGGGACCGCGAGCGCGGCCGCGAGGAGGAGGGCGACGGTCCCCCAGTCGCCGCCGAACGCGAACAGGAGGCCGAGGAGCGCGAGGCCCCCGCCGACGTACCAGAGCCCCGGGTGGCCGAGCGGCGTCGTCAGCGCCCCGGCGAGACGAGCGCGGCGGGGCTGGCGGACCGTCTCGGTCGGCTCCGCGAGCGATCCGTCGACCGGCTCGGCCGCGGGCGGGTCGTAGGAGAGCCCCAGATCGAGCGACGACGACTCGTCGAACGCGGCCAGTCGGTCGCCGTACAGGCTCGCGAGGTCGAAAGCGAACTTCACCGCGACGATGCCGAGCAGGAGGGGAATCCCGATCGCGTCCGGATCGATCGCAGAGATCGGCGTGTCCTCCTCCAGCGTTCCCGCGCCGACGATCGTGACGGTGAACAGCGCGCCGAAGAAGATCGCCGCGCCCTGAGCGAACACGCCTTGGATCGCGGTCTGCGCGCTGTGATCCCGGTGCTCGCCGCGACCGAAGTACTCGACGAGCGTCGTGACCCCCTCGCCGATGAAGAGGGCGAGCGTCGCGAGCGCGACCGTGTCGACCACGGTCGAGACGGTCCCCTCCTCGACGACGACGCCGACCGTGAGCGTGCCGACGACCAGCCAGACGACCGCGAGGATCGGCGCGGCGACGGGGAGGACGAGCAGCGACGAGAGCCGGACCTGAACGCCGGTCCGCGGGATCGACAGGGCGACCCGTCGCTGTGCGAGCGGGCCGCTGAGCAGCCCGTCGCGTTCTATCTCGGACGGGCGTCCGGCGAACAGCGCGCGGACGAGCGCCCACCCGGAGGCGATCCCGAGTTCGAACCAGTACAGCGTCATCAGCGCGGCCGCGTTCCAGCCGAGCGAGACCACGCCGACGAGCGGGAGCAGGTTCGCGAGCGCGACCGAGAGGACTCGGGGACGACGGCCGCGGGCCAGCGCGCGCAACCCGTCGGGCGGGCGAGAGGAGGGCATCCGTCGGTCGTTCCGGGTCGGCGTACATAAGCGGCCGGGGGTTCGGCGGGGGGCTCGGACCGGTGCCGCGCGCGACCGATTCAGCGCGCCGGACCGGCGTCGCGGTGGAGATAGAGGTACGCCAGCACCGGAACGATCGTGAAGAGGAGCGTCGAGGCGGCCCAAACGACCGCGTAGCGGCTCCCGCGCGCCCTCGCGTCGCGGTAGATCCACACCGCGGCGGCGACGACGACGCCGTAGATCACGAGCGTGAGTGGCAGCGACCACGGGAGAGCGAGACCGAAGAGCGTCATCCGTCTCCACCGGTGAGGTCGGCGCACATGACGAAGTCCGGCTCCGCCGCGACCGGCACGCGGTTCGCGCCGGTGTCGCTGACGTGCTCGACCGTCTCGGGGATCAGCACGCGAGCGCGGTCGGCGTCCGCCGCCGCGGCGTCGGCGGCGATCGCGTCGTACAGCGCGCCCGCCGCGTCGACGTCGCGCCACGCGGCGACGCCGTAGACCGCGGTCCGCGTGGGCTCGCCGTCGACCTCGCGCTCCGTCACGCGGGTCCGGACCGCGAAGCCGGCGAGCGCGTCGGCGTCGGCGACCGCGAGCAGTCGGTCCTCGGCGGCCGCTGTCGCGAGCTCGTCGCGGGTGAGCCGGGAGCAGGCCCACGACTCGTCCGGGTCGAGCGCGAGGCCGCGCAGGCGGTCGCGGGCGGCGCTGTCGCTCCAGAACGCCCACGCCGCGTTCGGGTCGGGGTCGGGGAGACGGTCGAGACCGGCGGCGTCGCGGTCGATTGCGTCCGGGTCGGGCGCCGGCTCCGCGAACCGGAACTCCGTCGCGGGGTCGAAGCCGACCGCGCGCGACTGGCCGAGTCCCATGACGTTCCACGAGAACACCATGTTGCGGCAGACGGTCGCGCCGCGTCCGCGCGCCCAGTCGAGCACCGCCTCCGAGAGGGCGGTCCCGACGCCGTGGCCGCGTGCGGCGGGGTCGACGCGGATCCCCTGTCCCCACGCCTCCCACTCGCTGAGGAGCGCGCCCTGGATACAGCCGACGACCGCCTCGGGGTCGCCCGCGTCGGCGGCGCCGTCGCCGTCGCCCGTGACGTGCGTGTCGCCCGCGTCTCTGCCGTCGAGGTCGCCCACGTCGGCGGCGTCCGGGGGGAGCGTCGCCACGAAGGTGCCGCGGTCCGGGTCGTCGGACGCGGCCCACTCCGGGAACACGCGAGGGATGTAGTCCTCGTGGCGCTCGCCCCACGTGTCGCGGGTGAACGCCGCGACCGCGTCGGCGTCGGCGGGGCGCGCCTCGCGGACGACGACGGTCGGCGCTGCGTCGGCCTCGTCGGCTGCCTCGCTCATCGCCAGGGCCGCGACTCCTCTGTCAGCTCGCCCGCGAGGTCACGCGTCATCGCGTCGGCGGGGTCCGCGCGGTTCGCGAGCGCCCACATCAGCTTCACCTTCGCGGTTCCGGGGAGGGTGTCGCCCGCCTCGACGACGCCGGCGTCCAGCAGGTCGCGGCCGGTGTCGTACACGCGGTCGCAGACCCGACCTTCAAGGCACTGGCTCGTCATCGCGACGACAGTCCCGCCCTCGACCAGCTCCTCGATCCGCGGGATGAGGTCGGTGTGGACGTGGCCGAGCCCGGTGCCCTCGATCACGACGCCGTCCTTGTCGTCGAGGTACGCCCACGCGGCCGGGTCCATTCCGGGCGTGAACTTCACCAGCTCCACGTCGCCGTCGAGGTAGGGCTCAAGCGCGATCGCGTCGCCGTCGGCCGCGTCGCTCCCGTCGGTTCCGCCCCGCGGGCGCGGCTCGCGGTTCCACTCGATCGCAGCGTCGGCCGCGTCACCGTCGGCGCCCGCCTCCGCGGCGCGCTCGTAGTCGATCAGCCCGAGGGGCGCGGCGCCGACCGTCTCGAAGGCGTCCCGGCGCGAGGTGTGATTCTTGCGGACGCGCGTGCCGCGGTGGAGCGCGCAGGCGTCGTCGGAGGGGTCGGCGTGCATACAGACGAGGGTCTCGCTATGCTCGGCCTTCGCGGCCTCGACGGCGCACACCGCGTTCATCACGTTGTCCGACGAGGGCCGGTCCGCGGAGCGCTGGCTCCCCGTGAACACGACCGGGACGGGCGAGTCGAGCATAAAGGATAGCGCGGACGCGGAGTACTGCATCGTGTCGGTGCCGTGCATCACGACGACGCCGTCGGCGCCGGCCTCGATCTCCTCGGCGACCGCGTCGGCGAGGTCGCGCCAGATGGACGGCTCCATGTTCTCCGAGAGGATGTTCGCGACGACGCGCCCGCGGTAGTTCGCGCGCCCGGCGAGTTCTGGGACGGCGCGGAGGACGTCCTCGGCGTCGAACTGCGCGGTGACGGCGCCGGTCCGGTAGTCGACGGTGGAGGCGATCGTCCCGCCGGTGGAGATGAGCGAGACGGTGGGGAGGTCCTCGTCGAAGGTGATCTCGGAGGTGGCGTCGGCTTCGTCGTCGGTCTCGGCCGCAGGGTCGACCTCGCGGGCGGCGGAGTCCAGCACCTCGACATCGGCCGCCTCGCGGTCGATGCCGACGTTGTAGCCGCCGTCCAGCTTGACGACGAGGTGGTCGCGCGTCGTGGAGGGGAGCAGTACGCCCTCGTTGGTGACGCCCCCGCGCTCGACGCGGACGCGATCTCCCGGTTGCATACGCTCCGCTTCCGCCGGGGCGGACTTGAATCCAACCGTTCGAGGCGGCGCGACGGGAGCGTCGCAAAAACGGCGACGAAGAAGAGAGGCCGACGGCTATCGACCGAGTGCGGGAGCGGCGGGCGGCCGGGTCAGTGCTCGATGTACTCGGCTTCCCAGTCGGTCCGGGCCTCGATCTCGCGGCGGCCGCGGCGGGTCAGCGTGTAGTAGTTGGTGCGGCGGTCGCGCTGGCCCTTCTCGACGAGCCCCTTCTCGACGAGCGTGTCGAGGTTCGGGTAGAGGCGGCCGTGGTGGATCTCCTTTTCGTAGTACTCTTCGAGTTCCTCCTTGATGGCCAGCCCGTGCGGCTCGTCGAGCCCCGCGATCACGTAGAGCAGGTCTCGCTGAAAACCTGTGAGGTCATACATACGACTGCTTAGACATATTATCCGAAAATAAATAAATATACCGTTACATCTGTCCTCATACGACCAGCCGGCGGCACCTACGCCTCCGTAACCGACGGGTTCGTTCTGTCAACTCCGTAACTGTCATCCGAAATAGAGCGGGTATTCGGCGATGGGAAGTCGTTACGGTTACCTGATACGTGCCCGGAACCCGCGGCTCACAGGAACGACTGGCTGTCGGAGTAGGGCGCCGATCGGAGAGAAACCGAGCGGCTCCGATCGGGCGCGACGAGACGGAGGCGAGGCGCTATCGGATCAGGGCGTGCGAGGCGCTATCGGATCAGGGCGTGCGAGGCGCTATCGAAGCAGGATATGCCGGACGCTGTCGGATTAGCGCTCGAAGAAGGCACGCCCGACGCGGAAAAAAGCCGCGTCGAGCCTGCCGATTGGTCCCCGCTGACGCTTCGGCCCTCCAGACGAAGCGTCACCTGACGATAGCAGGTAGAGCGTAATAAACGTGTTGTACGCCGCTCACATGTGTTCTTCTTCTAACACCCAGCCGAGCGCGCGCTTGTAGTGCGCGAACAGCTCCTCGACGCCGCGGTGGTTCATCTCTTCGTCGTCCAACTGCTCGCGCAGGAACTCGTACTGCTCTCTGATCTCCTCTTCCGAACGCATACCACTCGGTACGGAGCGGTCCCGGATAGTGTTGTGGCCGGAAGGGTGTCGAGCGGTTGACGGGGCGCCGTCGCCGAGACTCTCGCGACTGACTGAGGGCTCACCGGATCCGGAGGGTCATCGATACCACCAGACGACCACGCCGACCACGAGGAGTGCGCCGACGGCGGTCAGTACCCCGCCGAACCGCGGTGACCACCCGACCGTCGCCACGCCGAGAAGCGTCGCCACGCCGAGCATCGCCGTCAGGAGACCGGTCACCAGAAATATCGCGCCCAACACGACATCGGGGACCAGCTTTGCGACCTCGTCGATGAGCAGGTCGAGTGTCTCGTCGAGCATGGGGACCGGCCGTGTTCGGCCGACGACGGTGCCGGACTAAATGCTGTCGACGGTCAGTGACGAGGAGAGGGCCTGAGGCCAAATCACGGCCGCCTGGTTACACATATGGATCGTAGTTCGACAGAGGACACCGCAAATTCCCAGCCGCGGGGCCGCGCCCGTACCGCGCAGCGCCCCACGCCTCCCCAGCCTCGCGGCTCGCGCTCTTCGAGCGCTCGTCGCCACGCGCCGCCGCGTCTTTTCGATGAGTACTGTCGCGGACACCGGCGAACGGTAACGTTGATACGTCGACCGCGGATATGAGAGGAGACGAATGGACGACCGGACTCGCGAGTACCTCCGGGGGCGGTTCGGCGACTACTACCGGTCGGTGTCGCTGTCGCTCCCCCCCGACGCGAACCTCCGCGAGTGGGGGCACATCCCGTGGACCCCCGGGTCGGGGACGACGATGGTCCGTCACCAGTCGCTGTACGACCTCGGCGACGTGGACACCTTCTTCGCCGACAACGCGCCCCGGCACGCCTACTTCTCGGCCGCGCGCTACGACGACCCCGGAGCGACGACGATGGGGCAGAAGGGGTGGCGGAACGCCGACCTCGTCTTCGACCTGGACGCCGACCACCTCCCCGGCGTCGACCCCGAGACCACCTCCTACCCGGAGATGCTGGCGGCGTGTAAGGACGCGCTCGTGCGGCTGCTGGACTTCATCGACGACGATTTCGCGTTCGAAGACGTGACGGTCGTCTTCTCCGGTGGGCGGGGCTACCACGTCCACGTCCGGGACGAGAGCGTGCGGGAGTTGGACAGCGAGGCGCGCCGCGAGATCGTCGACTACGTGCGCGCCATCGACCTCGACAGCGACGGACTGATCCGGACGGTCTCCGAGCGGGGGACAACGAAGCGCGTCCTCCGCACCGAGGGCGGGTGGGGCGCGCGCGTTCACGACGCGCTGGTCGAGTACGCCGACGACCTCCGCGAGATGGGCGACGAGGCCGCGCGCGAGCGCCTCATGGAACTCGACGGGATCGGCGAGGGGCGCGCGGAGACGATCCTCGGCGCGTTTGACCGGAACCCGACCGCCGTGCGCGAGGGCAACGTGGAGGCCGGCGGGCCGGGCGTCCGCCGGCTCGTCTCCGCGCTCGCCGCGCGCGTCGCCGCGACCGACGCCGCGCCGATCGACGAGCCGGTGACGACCGATACCCGGCGGCTCATCCGGCTCCCGGGGACGCTCCACGGCGGCTCCGCGCTCGTCGTCACGCCGCTCGACCGCGACGAGCTCGCCGACTTCGACCCGCTCCGGGACGCGGTCCCGGACCGGTTCGTCGGCCGCGAGATCCGGATCGAGACGGACGCGGATCGGACGGTAGAATTAAACGGCGAGCGCGTCAGAGTTGAATCCGGTAGAAACACCGTGCCCGAGTTCGCGGGAGCCTTCCTGATGGCCCGCGGCGAGGCGCGGAAAGCTCCCGAACGATGACCGACGACAAATGAACCTCGACGAACTCCGATCCGCGCAGGCGAAGGAGCGCCGGAAGGACAGCCTCCAGCACCTGCGGGACTCGTTTTACGACGACGTGGGCGCGTACGTCGCGGACCTGCGCGCCGCGCGCGACCGCCGCGCCGAGCAGGTCGAGAACCCGTTCTCCGACGACGATGTCCGACGGCTCTCCGACGAGGTGGAGACCGCGGAGGAGGTCGCCGAGGCGCTCTACGAGCGCCGGGTCGGGAAGGTCGTCAAGCTCGCCTCCTTCGCCGCGGCCGACATGTCCGTCGACGAGGAGGGAATGACGGCCGAGGAGCGGCGGCTGTTCGACGACCTCGTCGAGCGCATCAGCGCGAACAAGTCAGCGGTGCTCGACGTGCTCGCGGGCGAGTCGCCGGTCCCGGACGAGTCCGCGACCGCGGACGGCGACGACCGGCCGCTCGGGACCGAGGAGGGGTCCTCGGCCCCCGAAGCGAGGACGCCGGACCCGAGTCGGGCAGGCACCGACTCACCCGACGGTGGCCCCGAGCCGTCGGACGCGGACGCGGCTCCCGCCGACCCGGAACCCGAGCCGTCGGACGCCGCTACGGCGTCGGGCGACGCCGGTGCCCTCGCCGGCGCGATGGGCGGCGACGGGGGAGACTCCTCCGCCGACGCCGAGCCGGAGCCGAACGAGGACCGCCCGGCGCCCGACCCCGAGTCCGCGTCCGACGGCGGCGAGGGTCCGACGCCGGTGCCCCCCGAACCGGCGCCTCCGGGAGCGGTCGGGGCCGACGACGCGGCCGACGCCGACGACACGATCGGCGACAGCGCGATCGGCGACAGCGGCACGGTCCCGGGCGATCGCCCCGCGGGAGACACGGACGAGGGGGCCGACCCCGGCGCGACGACGGACGGGGGAGCGATCCCCGAGTCGCCGGCAGGGGGCGGATCGGACGCGGCTGCGGAGCCGGGTGCCGGTTCGGAGCCTGACCGGCCCACCGAGCGAGCCACGGTGCGGATCACCCGCGACGTGGGAGCGATCTTCGGCGTCGACGAGCGGGAGTACGAGCTCGCGAGCGAGGACGTGGTCTCACTGCCCGTCGAGAACGTCGACCCGCTCGTCCAGCGCGACGCCGCCGAGCGGATCGACTGACCGCGGTCGGCGAGGTCGGTCGCCCGAGTGAGTGACTCACTGCGGTCGACAGCGCCGCTCGACCGACCGACGGACACTAACGCCAGCGGCCGCTACGGTCCCTCGATGGAGATCGAGTTCCTCGGCGGCGCCCGCGAGGTGGGGCGGAGCGCCCTCCTCGTCGACGACGCGCTGCTCGTGGACTACGGACTGATGACCGCGGAGCCGCCGCAGTACCCGGTTCGCGATCCCGAGCCCGACGCGGTCGTCGTCTCGCACGGACACCTCGACCACGTCGGCGCGGTCCCCGCGCTGCTGAAGGGCGACCGCCGCCCGCCGATCCACTGGACGCCGCCGACCGGGGAGCTCGCGCGGACGCTCGCCGAGGACACGCTGAAGCTCCACGGGAACAGCCCGCTGTGCCCGTTTGGGGCCGAGCACGTCGCGCGGTTGGGCGAAGTGGAGGTGCGACACGGCTACGGCGACCCCTTCCCGGTCGCGGGCGGGATCGACGGCGGCGGCTACGAGGTGACGCTGTTCTCGGCCGGGCACATTCCGGGCTCGGCGCACGTCCTCGTCGACGACGGAGACACTCGGCTGCTGTACACCGGCGACTTCCACACCGACGACCAGCGGCTGGTCGCGGGGACGACGGCGCGCCCCGACGCCGACGCGGTGATCTGTGAGTCCACCTACGCGGACGTGACGCACGAGGACCGCGCCGCGGTGGAGTCGGCGTGGGCCGAGCGCGTCGAGCGGACCCTCTGGGAGGGCGGCACCGTCGTCGCGCCCGCGTTCGCCATCGGCCGGACGCAGGAGATGCTCCTCGGCGCGGGCGCGAACGACCTCGCGCCGTACGTGGACGGGATGGGCGTCGGGGTGACGGAAACGCTCCGGCGGTACCCGTCGTTCCTCCGTGACGCCGACGCGTTCGGGGGGGCGGTCGGGCAGGCGCGCGTCGTCACGGGCCGCGACGGCCAGCGGAAGCGGGTCGCCGCCGAGAGCGCGCTGATCGTCACCACCTCCGGGATGCTCGCGGGCGGCCCGGTCCAGACGTACCTCCCGGAGATCAGGACGAGCCCGACGAACCTCGTGACGCTCACGGGGTACCAGGTGGAGGGGACGCCCGGCCGCGAGCTACAGGAGCGCGGGCGGTTGGAGCTGAACGGGCAGGTCAGGCCCGTGAGCGCGCGGGTGTCGTCGTACGACTTCTCCGCGCACGCCGACCGCGAGGGGCTGGAGTCGTTCCTCGACGCGTACCGGGACGCGCGCGTGCTGGTGAACCACGGCGACCGCTGCGAGGCGTTCGCCGCGGACCTGCGCGCGGACGGGGTCGACGCGAGCGCGCCCGAGGTCGGCGAGCGAATCGAGCTGTGAACGGGGTCACTCGTCCTCGACGACGGACGTGTTCCGGACGGTTTCGGCGTCGAGCGGAACCCCCGTTCGTCTGACGCCGGGGCCCTCTCTCGGAGCGACGTGGTTCGCTCCGTTCCACCCCGGGTGGAAGTACGCGACCCCCTGCTCGGGGAACGCGACGCCGACGATCCGCTCGTTCGACGCGTTAGTCGATAGCTGCGGCCGCACTGGACTCGACGGATTCAGGCTCGCGACAGTTTCGGACCGGAGACTCCCCTCGGAACCGTTCGCACCCGGGACGGAGTCGGTGAGCCAAACGGTCGCCTCGACGGTCGCGCGTTCCCCGCCCGCCTCGACGAAGGCGTTCCCGACGCCCGCGTACCGGACGCCGGTCACCATCGGGCTCGTCGGGACGCATGTGACGGTGTGGACGCGGCTGAGCGAGACGCTCACCCCGCCGCCGTTCCCGTCGACCTCGAAGACGAGCGGGACTTGCTCCCGCACCGGGCAGCGCAGGGTGACGTCGACCGCGGCGGCGGCGCCCTCGTCGAGCGACGAGGGGGAGTCGACTGACTCGATCGTCGCACGTGGCGATCCGGACGGCGCGATCGATACGTCGACGTCGATGTCGTCGAGACCGCTCCCGAACCGGTTGCGGTACTCGACGACTGCCGTCAGCTCTCCGTCGCGGACTTCGTCGGCGAGCGGCGCGGAGCCGAGGTACGCGCGCTCGTCGTCGGTGACGTTGACCGCGAGCCCGCGGTTGGCCTCCATCGCGGTGAACCCGGCGGTGCCGAATATCAGCCCGGTCGCCGCCGCGAACGCGAGCGCGATGCTCAGCGCGCGGAGCGGCCGTACGCGGGTCGACGGCGACGTAGCGACGTTCATTCTCGGCGGCGGAGTTCGGGGGGTTTCTCGGTGTTCCCCAAGCGCGTCCTGCGGCCGATGACGTGGTGGGCCACCGAGGAGATCCCGAAGACGGTGGCAGTGAACACCCCCACGTCGAGCGCCTCCAGCCCGGCGAATCCCGGTGTCCCCGTGACGACGGCGAGGAGGAGCGAGGCGGCGAGGGCCGCGAGCCCGACGTAGTAGAGGCTCCACGGGATCTCCCTGCTTCGGAGGACTTCGACGTAGATGTCGAGGCTCTCCAGCTCGGGTGTCGGCTCGACGAGGTTGGCCTCGTCGTCGACCGTCACCACGTTCACCTCCTCTAACTTCGGCAGGTGCGTGCGCTGAAGGGTGCTGTACACGTTTCGGCGGTCCTCGTACTTGACGTCCGTCGGGTCGATATCGTGTTCCCACGCGGTGACGTGCGTGGAGAGTTCGGAGACCTCGATCGGGCCTTCCGCCCGCTTGAGCGCGTGAATGACGAAGCGGCGTCGTCTGTTCGACAGGACTTCGAAGACCTCGTCTTCGGACAGTTCACCTCCGTTCTGACCCGTCTCGCGTGTCGGAGTTGTAGAGAGCATCGGTGTGAGCACCCTAATTAGGCGCCGGTCGGCCCCTCCCGCGAACCGGCGATATTCACTTGTATGTGTGATTGTATCTATCATAAACAGGTTGGATAATTAACTTGTTAATTTAAGAAAGGTGATGAGAAAACGTTCGGCTCGTCGGTTCCTCGAGAGACGGTTGAACCGCGGAGCGGAGTCCTCGCGTGTATTCAGGTAGTGTTCGAGACGCGGCGAGCGCTTCAGGTGCCAGCTTCAGCGTCTCCACGTCGGATTCAAGGTCAGCTCGATACGGGCCGCGAAGAGCGGTCGATCCGTATCGAGGCGCTCATGTCGCGTCATCGAGCCCAGCGCGTGATCGTGTCGAGAATTTCATAACGAAGTACCATGCCCCGTATGGGTTATCCGAGCGCTCCCGGCCCGGACGGCCGGGCTGCGAGGGTGCGTGAACACAGGTGAGATACGACATGGAACGGCGCAAGTTCGTGATCGGACTCGGATCGCTCGCTGCCGGCGGGGCAGCCGCAACAGGGACTGGGGCATTTACCGCAGCAACGGTGCCGCGTACTGCGGACATCGGGGTTCAGAACGACAGTAACGCCTACCTCCAGCTTAATGCCGGTGGCGCCCGTGGTGTCGGAGATAGGGTTGGCAAATCAGGCGGCGAGCTGTACATTGATTTTGATGAGGATGCGAGCGGATCTGGTGTTAACGATGACTCACGGTACCAACTCGGCGCGATGAACGATGGCGCGACTGGAGATGGTATCGACTTTGAGAGTCTCTTCGACTCAAACACCACCCCGGCTGCTGAGGGTGAAGGCGAGCCGCTCGCTACCGCTAACGTGTCTCCTCCTGTGGATCAGTCGGCTTTCGTCCTCAGTAATCAGAGCGGACAAACGCTCGATATTGAGATCGGACTGAATACTTCCAGCTCGAATACTAACGCGACAGTGTACCTACAGGGGAAGGCGACCGCTATCAGCGGAAGCGGCGCCGATAGCCAGCTTGATGGTGCGACCGCGACGAACACTTCGGAACTTGACCTAAACGACGAGGACGATAGCCCTGAAAAAGACGAGGCAACTGAGGCTCTGAGTTTCAACAACGGAAATCCGCAAGACGAGGCAATCCCTCCGGGCGAGTCGGTCTACGTCTCAATCCAAGTGGACACGACTGGTGGCGAGACGGGTGCTGGTACCTTGCTAGCTGAGGAACTCGTCATCAGCGCCAACGAGGCGGCAGATCCCGGCGTGGAATAATTACACGCTCAAGTAGCCTTCGACAGCACGCGGCTACGCTGTTGACGGCTCCACTTTTCACTTCGATACGCTGCCACCCACAAAGTCTGAAAACGGTGGGACAACTCCGATTCACGGCAAAGCGAGAGTCAGTTGCGCGGCAAGGAGTTACGATAATGAGTGGAGGACGTACGGAAGATTCTATCACAACTTGGATAGCCGTCTGAAACACTAATGAAACGAATAAAACTTCTCCTCGGACTGAGTGCGACTGTCACGGGCGGCAGCGCAACGCTCGGAACTGGAGCATTTACCCCTGCTCAATGAACCGAGACGCAAACATCTCAGTCGTCAGCGACTCGCAAAGCCTCGTCGCTCTGATTCCGAACAATGAGGCTGCCGGCGTTACTAAAGCTGACAACGGCCAGTTATCGATCTCCATCGCCGATCCGGGAGTTAATGTCAACTCTATCTACCAGTTCGGTTACCTCACTGAGACGTATCCCAAGGTGACGCCGGATTGGTCCACGTTGGAAACGACGAGCAATCCGGTCGGTGCCAGTACCGACGACTTCGAATCGCCTTTCCTGATATCAAACCAGACGGATAGCACGATGAGTATCACCTTCACCTTAGATCTGACCAGCAACAGCTCGGATGCCGGTCACACGAGATTCCTGTTCGAAATCCATGATTCGAGCGAGAAACTGTCCGGAGTTCGGTATCCAGACCAGACCGCAGCACCGTCACTAGAACTCGATCCTGGCGACGCGTTAGGTGTTTCATTTGTCGTCAACTCTTATAGTGGCGACGTCGGGGACTTCTTCACCGCGTCGCTGACGGTCGAGCCCGGTGCCGTCTCCTAACCGAATTTTAATTTTCGGCTGACGATGAGACGCGTTCCGTCGTGATCTGATCCTCTTGTCGAGTATACATATGTTGATTGATAAGTATATATAGTTTATAATACGAGGCCACTGCTCGATGCCTAATTGAGGACCGATTACTTTGGTACCTCGAGATAGATCATTATATTTAATGTCGTCCCGAGCATCGACCTCTTTCCTCGCGCTCGCTGCCGTTGCGGTCACCGTCCTCCTCGCGGTCTCCACCGGCGCTGTCGTCTTGTATCAACCCATCGATCCCATCACCGACGACGTCGCTCTCCAGCCCGGCGACAACCCCTACGCATACCTCGACGAAGGCGGCGAACTCGCGATCGACATCACCGAGGACAACCCCCGAATCGAACACGATGGGGTCAACGTCGGCGCGTTCGCCGCCCAAGAGGCGCTCTTCTATATCACCTACGACGGGAACGCGACCGCCGAGGCGTGGATCGAACACAAGGGCACGGGCGTCACCTTCGTCGTCGACGGCGAGCCGGTCGAGAGCCCCGAGCGGGCCGCGCGGCTCACGCCCGAGAACGACGCCGTCCCGGTAGGCGTCCGGATCGACACCCGCGTCGCCGGGGTCGTCCCGGGCGACCGACTCATCGACGAGATATCGGTCCACGCTAGAGCCGCGGAGCCGGAGGAACCGCCCTACGGAGAGAACCCGAGCGGCGACGGCGGCGAGGCCGACGACCCGAGCCTCACCACCGACCCGATCGTCTCGGTCGCTCGCGCGTCCCCGAGCGTCCGAGAGGTGACGCTCCGGTCGGTCGTCGGCGGGGACGAGACCGCGGTCGACCTGCGGGGGCTCCGCGTCGGCGACCCCGCGATCCGGCTCGACCGGCTGACGTTCGTCCGGGAGTCGCCCGGCGACGTCGAGTTCGCGGTGCGGGGACTGAGCGACCGGCCTGCGGAGGCGCCGCCGCCACCGCCTGGCGTCGACCCCCTCGGGTACTACGCGGTCGAGTTCGCGGAGCCCGGCCAGCCGGTCGCGGAGGCGACCGCCGAGATCGTCGTGGACCGCGACCGGCTCGCCGCGGCCGGGGTCGCCCCCGAGCGGGTCGCCGCCTACCGCGAGACCGAGACGGGCTGGGAGCGCGCCGAGATGCGCGTCGTCGACGAGGGGAGCGAGACGGTCAGGCTGCGGGCCGCCACCGAGGAGTTCTCCGCGTTCGCGGTCGCGGCCGAGCGCCCGGCGCTGGCCCCGACCGAGACGAACCTCTCCGACGAGGAGGTCGCGCCTGGCGAGCCCCTGACGGTCGCGGTCGACATCGAGAACCGCGGGCCGGCCCCCGCAAGGGACGAGACGATCCGGGTCGAGACTGCCGACGCCGAGGCGGTCGCGGGCGACGAAGCGGTCGCGGTCGATATCGGCCCGGGCGCGACGGCGACCGAGTCGGTGACGGTTCGGTTCAGTGAGCCGGGGGAGTACGACCTCGTTCTCGCGGGCGAGGCGGTCAGGACGAGAGCGACTGGGGACGGTCCGATCCTCGGATCCGTCACGGTGACGGATCAAGCGGAGGGCTCGGGCGACGATGGAACCGAGTTTGACGCCGGAGACAGAGTAGGGAACGGCGACGATGGAGCACCGGGATCGGCGGACGACGGCGGCGGGTCGAGTCCGGAGCTGTCCGAGTTCGATCTCAGCGACCTCGCGGGGCTCGCGGCGCTCGTCGGGATCGTCCTCGCGACGCTATTCCTAGTTCGGCGCGCGCCGCGGTGATCGCCGTGGGTAGCGGTCGAGACAAGAGACGCGAGAGAAGAGCCGGACCGCGAGGCTAACGTTCCTACTCCCCGCCGTCGGTGTACGCCCAGTCGTCGAGGACGCGCTCGGCGGCCGCGTTCGCCTCCGCCGGGGAGGGGCAAGAGCCGTCGACGACCTCTTCGGAGAGTTCGCCCGCGAGGTCGTACACCGCGGCCCCGTCGGCGCGCTCGGCGACGCGCTCGAAGGTGGGCCGGTAGCCGGCGGCGGCGCGCTGACCGATCTCGTCGAGCGAGGCGTCGATGGTGTACTCGAGCTGACGGACCGCTTCCTCGGGTTTCATATCCAATTGTCCGACTCCGACCTACTTAAATGTACTCGGATTCGGAACTGAGTTAATTTCGACTCGCGCCCCGCGTCGAACCGACGTTTATACTCCGCGGCGGCGTCGACTGGGCGCATGACCGACGCAGACGAGCGCGGCGCCGATTCGGGCGGGCGCGAGGAGGTCCCCGCTCCCGCGGCCCGCACGGACGACGTCGACGAACGCGCCGCGGTCGCGAAGCGTGCCGCGGAGGCGGGCGCCGCGGTGGCGAACGAGGGCTTCCGGAGCGACATCGCGGTGGAGACGAAAGGCGAGGACGACGTGGTGACCGAGGCGGACCGCGCCGCCCAGCGCGCCGTCATCGAGTCGATCCGCGAGTCGTACCCCGACGACGCGGTCGTCGGCGAGGAAGAGGACGAGCGCAAGACGGTCCCCGAGTCGGGCCCCGCGTGGGTGATCGACCCCATCGACGGAACCCACAACTACGTCCGCGACATCCGCGTGTGGGCCACCGCGGTCGCCGCCGTCGTCGACGGCGAGCCGGTGGCGGCGGCGATCGTCGCGCCCGCGCTCGGCGACACCTACATCGCCGACGCCGAGGGCGCGTACCGCAACGGCGAACCGATCGCGGTGAGCGGCGTGACCGAGACCCGGCACGCGACCGTCGACCCGACGATCTGGTGGGAATACGACGCCCGCGACGAGTACGCCCGCGCCTGCGAGGCGATTGTCACCCGCTTCGGCGATATGCGCCGGCTCGGCGCGGCGCAGGTGGTCCTGCCCACCGTCGCCGCCGGCGGGCTGGAGGGGACGATCACGAACGTCGCGGCGAACCCGTGGGACACGGTGGCAGGCGTCTTCGCGATCCGGCAGGCCGGCGGGCGCGTGACGGACTTGGACGGGAACCGCTGGCGGCACGACTCGACCGGGCTGGTCGCCTCGAACGGCGCACTCCACGACGAGGTGCTCGCGGCCGCGAACGAGATCGAATCAGACTGATAAGCGGAGTCCGTAGTCGTTGCTGGTCAGTGCCGAGTCGTTAGGTGATAAATCGAGGTCGCCGATCGGTGGATAGCCGCCGTATCCGTTCAGATATAACTGGCTGATAGCGGATCGACGGCGAACACCGCCGAAGCCACAGTCGCTTGTTTATAAATGACTGGTGGCGGATCGACGGCGAACACCGCCGAAGCCCCAGTCGCGAGGACGACGCACGCTCGTTGCGCTCCTCGCTCGTTCGCTCCGCTCACTCGCTGCGGTGCTTACGTCGCCTGCGTCGTCCTCGCGCCGTCCCCTATACACATCTCCGAGCCCACGAGACTCGACG
>NZ_NEDJ01000033.1 GCF_002114285.1 Halorubrum ezzemoulense DSM 17463 | reverse complement strand
ACCTTGTCGCCGATGCCGAGCTCGTCGCTCACGCGGATCACCTCGTCGATGTCCTTGTAGACGCCGGGGGCCTCCTCGGCGATGGTGGCACCGGACTGCGCCTTCACGTAGATCTGTTGGCCGTCTTCGAGGTCGTCCTGTACGTCGCCGCCCCAGAACTCCTGTTTCGCCTGCGTGCGGCTCATCAGCCGCCCCGCGCCGTGGGCGGTCGAGCCGAACGAGACGCCCATCGACTCCTCTCCGCCGCGGAGGACGTACGAGCCCGCGCCCATGCTGCCGGGGATGATGACGGGCTGGCCGACCCCGCGGTACGCCTCGGGCACGTCCCCGTTGCCGGCGGGAAATGCCCGCGTCGCGCCCTTGCGGTGGACGTACAGCTCGCGCTCCGCGCGGTCGACGGCCGCGCCGCCGACGGCCGGGCGCCCCTCGGCGTCGACGCCGACCTCGTGGGTCTCCTTCTTGGCGATGTTGTGCGCCACGTCGTACAGCAGCTCCATCCCGAGGTCCTCGATCGGGTCGGCGCCGAACACCTGGCCGAACGTCTCGCGCGCCTGATGCGTGATCAGCTGGCGGTTCACCCACGCGAAGTTGATACACGCGCCCATCGCGCCGTAGTACTCGTCGGCCAGGTCGGAGCCGGCCGGCGCGGCCGCGAGCTCCTTGTCGGGGAGCTCGGCGAGCAGGTCGTCGTGCTCCTGCTCGATCCGCCGGAGGTAGTCGTTACAGGTCTGGTGGCCCAGCCCGCGGCTCCCGCAGTGGATTAAGACGACGATGCCGTCCGCTTCGAGGCCGTACGCCTCGGCCACGTCCCCGCGGAACACGTCGGTGACGCGCTGGACCTCCAGGAAGTGGTTGCCCGAACCGAGCGACCCCATCTGGTTCCGGCCGCGGTCCATCGCCTTCTGGGAGACGTACTCCGGCCGGGCGTCGGGGCGACGCCCCTCGTCCTCGCAGCGCGCGAGGTCGCTCTCGATCCCGTACCCCTCCTCGACCGCCCACTCGACGCCCCGTTCGAGCGCGCCCTCGATCGCGTCGGCGTCGCCGTCTATCACGCCGCCGCCGCCCAGTCCCGACGGGACGGCCTCGAACAGCGCGTCGACCAGCTCCTCCTCCCGGCCGCGCACGTCGTCGTAGGTGAGATTCGTTCGCACCATTCTGACGCCGCAGTTGATGTCATAGCCGACCGCTCCCGGCGAAATACAGCCGGTTCGGGCGTCGATAGCGCCCACGCCGCCGACCGGGAAGCCGTACCCCTGGTGCCCGTCGGGCATACAGAGCGCGGGCTCGACGATGCCGGGAAGGTGAGTGGCGTTTTTCAACTGCTGGAGCGAGTCGTCGTCGCCAATCTCCTCGAGCAGCGACTCGCTGGCGAGGACCCGGGCGGGGACGTTCATGTCGCCCTCGCGGGGGATCTCCCAGACGTGCTCGCGCACCTTCTCCAGTCGGATCCCATCGAACTCGCGCGTTGTCATACCCGGCGTTCGACGCGGGGAGGCAAGGGCGTTGCGTCAGCGGGCGGCGACGCGAGCGAGTCCGTCGAGATCGACGCCCGTCGCCCGACCGCGACCGCCTACTGGTCGAGCGGGTCGATCGGGAGCCAGCCGATCGCGCCCTCGGCGAGCGTGAACGCGGCGAAGACTCGGCCGAGGACGAGCCCGTACAGCAGGTGCGCGACCGCGATGACCGCGCCGAACTCGAAGCTGGCCGTCAGTCCCGGCACCGGGAGCGTCGGCACCGGCAGCGCGGTCGCGCCCTCGATCGCGATCGCGGCCGGCAACAGCAGGCCGCCGGTGAGCACGCCCAGCAGCGCGGAGTGGACGACGCCGAGCGAGAGGCACCCGCCGACATCTCCCCGGAGCTCCGCGAAGAAGGGGCGGTCGAAGACGGCGACGAACAGCGCACCGAACAGCGCGCTGTTGAACAGGTGGACGGCCCACCCGACGAGGACCGTCTCTACCCCGACCAGCGCGCCGATCGTCGGCATGAGCCCGAGACCGAAGTGTAACACGGCGCCCATCGCGGCGCCGGCCACGAGCCCGCCGCTCGCCCCCGCGCGCCACCGCCGCTCCGCCACCGTCGATCCGATCCCGTCGCTCCGCTCTGAGTGTGACATACGTTACCAATGTACTCGATAACTATAATGGTTCCTCACGGCCGGCTCCGAGGCGGGGGGCACGGCCTCACACGTCGAACACGACGTACGCGTACCACTCGTCGCCGCGGCGTTCGAGAGCCATCTCGGAGTAGGTGACGGCCTTGATCTCTCGGGCGGCCACCGCGCCGAGCGGGACGCCGCGCGCGCTGGCCGCGAGCCGCCACTCGCCCGGCTCCGCGGGGTCGTCCTCGCCGTTCCCGTCGTCCGGTTCGGCGACCGTACAGCGGTGATCGGCCGGGAGCACGAGCCGCACGTCGCGCTCGTATATCAGCCGGTCGAGGTAGTCGAACAGCAGCGCCTCGCGGCTCTCGGCGGTGACCGTTAGCTCGAACCGCTCGCCGCCCGTCGCCGGAACGGACTCCGCGCTCGCGGCCGTAAGTCCGTCGGCGACCGCGGCGAACAGCGCCGAGGGGGTCTCGGCGGTCGCCTCGACGGCGACGTCGGCGGTGTGGTCGCGGAGCTCGTAGGTCATCGCTCGTCCACGCTTCGGCCGCCCTCGCGGCTCTCTCCGCCGGTCTTGTGGCCCTCTCCGCCGGTCTTGTGGCCCTCTCCGCCGGTCTTGTGGCCCTCTCCACCGCCCTTTCGACCCTCTCCGCCGCTCTCGTCGCGGGGCTCCTCCGCGTTCTCCGGTCGCCCGTCCGCCGGGAACCGGGCGTCGATGGTCCGCTCCGGCGCGCCGGGGCGGAGGTCATCCGGGTCGACGTCGTCGAGGTCGGCCGCGACCTCCTCCAGCGCGACCCCGCTCGTGACCAGCGCGCGGATCCCCTCGTCGACGGTCAGTTCGACGTCGACGACCCGGCGGTCGGGGACGAAGACGACGTGGCCGCCCATCACCGGGTTCGGGGCCATCGGCATGAACAGCGTTCGCATCCCGTCGCCATCGCCGTCCGCGTGGTCCGCGATGACATCGGGGGTCTCGCTCGTGACGAACGCGAGCGTGTACGTCTCCTCGGTCGGGAACTCGACGAGGACGACCTCGCGGAAGTTCCCGCCCTCCGAGTCGAGCATCGCGTCGCTCATCTGTCGGAACCCCTGGTAGACGGAGCCGACGCCCGGGACCCGCTCGACCGCGTCGTCGACGTAGTCGACCGCGCGCTCGCCGTACCGCGAGGACTCGACGCCGGCGCCCACGAGGAGGATCGCGGCCACGAACACGACCGGCGTCGCGACCTCGATCGCGGTCTCGCGGGAGACCGCGCCGATCACCGGGAGTCCGGCTCCCGGCGTCACGGCCACGACCGCCGAGGAGAACGCGTCGAGGTAGTCGTACACCGCGTTGAACGCGAACGCGAGCACGGCCAGCGTGATGACGGCGGGGACGATGACGGCGACGCCGGTGAGGAAGGCCCGTCGGAGCAGCTCGGCCCCCGACGACTCGTCGGTCATTGATCGCGACCACGCGCGACCGCGACAAAACGTTTCCGTCGAGCGCTCGGCCCGCGCCGGCGTCCCCGGGTACCCACCCGCTTCGGACCCGGCCTTCGATACGGTCCCGACCCGTTGAGAGCGGAGCTACCGCCCGCAACGGTCCCCGCTGGCGGTGGAGTTATATTCCGCCCGCGTGTTAGGTCATCGCAGTGAGCGTCAACGTCGAGAAACGGACCGACCCGCCCGGCGAGTCCGACTACGCGACCGCCGCGTGGGAGCTCAAAGAGCAGATTCGGTCCGCTGAGGGCGTCCTCCGACAGCGACGCGGCTTCTTCGTCGACGCGTACCGCCGGTCGACCGGCCACCTACTCGTCGAGAACGACCGGCTCGTCGCGTTCGCCTCCGTCCGGCGCGACGGCTACATCCTCCTTCTCGCCGTTCACCCCGATCACCGCCGCCGCGGCCACGCCGAGCGCCTGATCGCCGACGTCGCGGAGAACCACCGGTCCGTCACCTGTCACGCCCGCACGACCAACCGGCAGGCGCTCGGCTTCTACGAGCACCTCGGCTTCGAGGTGATCCGCCGCATCGACGACTACTACGAGGACGGGGGGGACGCCTACTACCTCAAGCTCGGCGGCGAGTCGCTCCGCGAGCGGCTCTCGGGGTTCGTCGGCCGGTAGCTCGCCCAGTCGGTCCGCTCCGCTCGCCCCGGGAGGCCCGCCGAACCGACAGTAATTAGCGCCCGCCGCGAGGAGAGGGCGGCATGTCGCAACCGACTCCCGCGGACCTCGCGGCCCGGGTCCGCGACGGCGACCTCCGCTTCCACGAGCTGGAAGACCACGCCGACGCCGACGCCGCGGCCGCCGCGCGCCGGCTGCTCGTCGCGGAGGCGACCGACGCCGACCTCGACCCGCTCGGCGAGTACGCGTTCGACGCCGCGGCGGTCCACGGCTCGAACATCGAGAACACCCTCGGCGGGGTCCAGGTCCCCGTCGGCGTCGCCGGTCCGGTGACCGTCGACGGCGGCGCGGGGACGGCCGAGCGCTACCTGCCGCTGGCGACCACCGAGGGCGCGCTGGTCGCGTCGATCAACCGCGGCTGCTCCGTCGTCGAGGACGCCGGCGGCGCGACCGCGCGCGTGACGAAGAGCGGGATGACGCGCGCGCCCGTCTTCCAGGTCGCTGGCGTCGCCGAGGCCGAGGCGCTCGTCGCGTGGCTGCGCGACAACGTCCCCGCGCTGCGCGAGGCCGCGGAGTCGACGACGAGCCACGGCGAACTGCTCGACGTGACGCCGTACGTCGTCGGCAACAACGTGTTCTGCCGGTTCCGCTACGACACGAAAGACGCGATGGGGATGAACATGGCAACCATCGCGACCCGAGAGGCCTGCGACGTTATCGAGGCGGAGACGGACGCCTCGCTGGTCGCGCTGTCGGGGAACCTCTGTTCGGACAAGAAGCCGGCCGCGATCAACGCCGTCGAGGGGCGCGGGCGCTCGGTCGTCGCCGACGCGACGGTCCCACGCGAGACCGTCGAGGAGCGCCTCCACACGACCCCGGAGGCGATCGCTGAGATCAACACCCGGAAGAACCTCGTCGGCTCCGCGAAGGCGGGCGCGCTCGGCTTCAACGCCCACGTCGCCAACGCGGTCGCGGCGATGTTCCTCGCCACCGGGCAGGACGAGGCGCAGGTCGTCGAGGGGGCGAACGCGATCACGACCGCCGAGACGACCGCCGACGGCGACCTCTACGTCTCCGTCTCGCTGGCAAGTCTCGAAGTGGGGACGGTCGGCGGCGGGACGAAGCTCCCGACCCAGCAGGCGAGCCTGGAAATCCTCGGCGTCGCCGGCGGCGGCGATCCCGCCGGCAGCAACGCCGACGCGCTCGCGGAGTCGATCGCGGTCTGCGCGCTCGCCGGCGAACTGTCGCTGCTCGCGGCGCTCGGCTCCCGCCACCTCTCGTCGGCGCACGCGGAACTCGGGCGGTAGTCGGGCGCCGCGGCCCGCAGAGCGCCCTCCGCCTCAGTCCGACCAGCGCGGGCAGTCGTCGCGGAGCGCCGCCCGCCCCGCGTCGGTGAGACGGTAGACGGTCTCTCCGGTCACGCGCTCGACGAGCCCCGCGGCCGCGAGCGCCTCCAGCCGCGACTCGACGTGGTCGGCGTACAGTCCCGTGTTGCTCGCGACGAAGGCCGGGTAGTCCGTCCCCACGTCGTCGAGGTACGCCAACAGCCGCTCGTCGGAGCGCGTCAGCGAGGGCGCGTCGAGGCTCTCTCCGCGGCCGTCGCCGTCGCTCTCTCCCAAGCGGCCGACCGGCTGTGCGTCGGGTGCGGTCATCTCACACGTGGTGACGTGTGACATAATAAAGGGCGTACCGGGGGTTCCCACTCGATGAGAGTCGCCAGGGGTCCGGCGGAACGTGTTCGGCCGCTAACCGATCCGTCGGGATCGGTTCAGTCGTCGGCGTCGGCCGGCGGCGTTCCGACCGCGCCGCCGCCGCGTCCGCCGTCGGACGAGCGGTTCGCGAGCAGTGGGGTCCCGTCGGCGCGGGGGCCGAGACGCGGGCCGTGCGGCCCGTCGTCGGGGTCGATCCGGCGCCGGGTCCGGTAGTCGGTCGAGCGCTCGACCGGGGTCCGGCCGATCGCCGTGATCATCTCGACGTAGTCGTCGAACGAGCGGTACTCGCCGTACTCGCCGCCCGCGCGGCTGGTGATCTCCTCCGAGAGGATGGTGCCCATGAAGTCGTCCGCGCCGCAGTTGAGGAGTTTGAGCCCGTGGGCGTCGCCCGACTTCACCCACGACGCCTGGACGTGATCGACGTTGTCTAAGAAGAGCCGCGCGACCGCGACCACGAGCTCGTCCTCGGCGTGCGAGGGGCCGGAGTCGACGACGCCGCGCCGGTAGAGCGGGGTGTTCTGGTGGATGAAGGAGAGCGGAACGAACTCCGTGATCGCGCCCGTGCGGTCTTGGAGGTCCCGGATCACCTTCAGGTGTTGCGCGCGGTGCGCGACCGTCTCGACGTGGCCGTACATCATCGTCGAGGTGACGTCGAGGCCGGCGGCGGCCGCGCCCTCCATCGCCGCCACCCAGTCGTCGGTGCGGATCTTCCCCGGACAGATCACGTCGCGGACCTCGTCGACGAGGATCTCGGCGGCGGTGCCCGGTGCGGAGTCGAGCCCGGCGGCCGCCAGCTCGCGGTACACAGACTCGTACTCCCAATCGGTGCCCCGAGAGGCGTGATACGCTTCCTCCGGGGTCATCGAGTGGAGGTGGACGCCGCCGACCGACATCGCGTCCAACTGCTCGACGTAGGTGCCCGGGTCGGTCGCGTACCGCTCTGGCGGCTTGTAGTTCACCTCGCTCGCGGGGTCGTCGTGCGCGGCGAGGATCTCGTGATGTTCCTCGTTCAGCGCGAACGCGGGGTGGAGCCCCGAGACGGAGCATACCTCGTAGATCCCCATGTCGAGGGCGTCTTCGACGACCGCGCGCGACTCGGCGGGCGGCTTGGTGAACCCCGCGTGCTCGACGTCGCTGTCTGCCTCGAACGCGTGCGCGGAGTCCTTGAAGTTACAGAACAGGCAGCCGGTGTTACACGCGGTGGTGACGTTGTTGTTCAGGTTGGCGACGAAGGTGACCTCGTCGCCCACCTCCTCGCGCCGGCGCCGGTCGGCGGCCTCTAACACCGCCTCCTTGCGGACGGGGTCGATCCCGGCCGCCCCCGTGCCGGTGGCGAGCAGTTCGGTGGCGTCGTCGACCGTCAGCCGAGCGCCGTCGCGGGCCTTCGCGAGCGCGTTCTCGAACGACTGGTCGGTCGCGGGCGCGGCGAAGTCGAACTCCTCCGCGCCGCTCACGGTCCCGCCCTCTCCGCCTCCGCTCGATCCGCTCGCGCCGGAACTGCCCCCCGAACTCATCCCCTAACGTTCCCGGTTCCACCGTGATAAACGGGAGGGTCGCGACAGCCGATGCGTCCCCGGCGGGTCGTTCGGACGCGTCGGCTACCGCCGAGCGAAGGGGGGACACGAGCGGCACAGACTGTCCGCGTTCGCACCGAATCGCCGTACCCTGACGCTCCGAGCGGAACGCGACCGGTCACAGAAGCCAACCTTTTATCCGCTGGACGCTAACCACACGTTAATGGACTCCGCGGTACTGCTCGATCTCCTCGGCAACGAGAACCGGCGGCGCATCCTCCGGCTTCTCGCCACCAAGCCGTGTTACGTCACGGAGATCTCGGAGTACCTGGACGTGAGCCCGAAGGCGGTGATCGACCACCTGCGGAAGCTGGAGGAGGCCGGGCTCGTCGAGTCGACGACGGACGACCAGCGGCGGAAGTACTTCCGGATCGCGCGCAGCCTCCGGCTGGAGGTGAGCGTCTCGCCGTACGGCTTCGGCGCGAAGAGCGCGTACCCGGCGAAGAACAGCCTCGACATGTCCGGTCGCTGTCCGCACCTCTCGATCGAGGGCCCCGACGGGTCGGGCACGACCGGCGACCTCGCGGAGCTCGCGGAGGAGTTCACCCGCCTCCAAGACCTCGACCGGGAGCTCTCGCTCGCCCAGCGGTGGGTCCAGGGCCGCGTCGAGGACACGCTCGCCGAGATCGACGAGCGGCTCGGCGGGCAGGCCGACAGCCGCTTCTTCGCGACCGTCATCGCCGCGGTGGTCGAGACCGACGGCACGCCCGCGGCGGTCGCCGACGAGGTCGGCGCGCGCGAGTCGACGGTCGCGGACGCCCTGCGGCGGCTCTCCGACGTGGGCGTGGTCGCCCGCGACGCAGACGGGTACCGGGTCCGCTGACGGCCCCCTCCCGTCGACCGGATCCGGCGACCGCGACCGTTTCCGGAACCTTTTGGCTCGCCGCCCGGAGACGACGACCGTGAGCCGTCTCAGAAACCTCTCGCTGTTCCTCGTCCTCGCCGCCGCGTGGGGCTCCGCGTTCGTCGCGATCAACGCGGGATTGGCGTACTTCCCGCCCGTGCTGTTCGCGGCGTTCCGGTTCGACGTCGCCGGCGTCGTCATGCTCGCGTACGCGGCGTACGCGGTCGACGACCCGGTCCCGCGCGGCCGGGACCAGTGGCTCGAGGTCGTCTCCGGCGCCGTGTTCATCATCGCCGCCTACCACGCCTTCCTGTTCGTCGGGGAGAGCGACCCGGCGGTGACGAGCGCCGTCGCGGCCGTTATCGTCAGCCTTTCGCCGGTGTTGACCACGGTGTTCGCCCGCGCCCTCCTGCCGGCGGAGCGGCTGACCGCGGTCGGCGCGCTCGGCCTTGGGATCGGCCTCGCCGGGGCGGTCGTCCTCGCGAACCCCGACCCCGCCAACCTGACCGGCGGCGGCACCGTCGCGAAGCTGCTCGTGCTGCTCGCGGCGACCTCGTTCGCGCTCGGCTCCGTCCTCTCGCGGGCCTCGGAGGCCGACATCGCCATCGAGACGATGGAGGCGTGGTCGATGCTCCTCGGCGCGGGGCTCACCCATCTGCTCGCGCTCGCGCTCGGCGAGTCGGTCGCCGACGCGACCTGGACGACGGAGTCGCTGCTCGCCTTGGGCTACCTCTCGGTCGTCGCCAGCGGGATCGGCTTCCTCATCTACTTCGACCTGCTCGACCGGCTCGGCCCGATCGAGATCAACCTCGTCTCCTACGTCGCGCCGGTGTTCGCGGCCGCCGTCGGCTGGCTCGTCCTCGACGAGGGGATCACCCCGACGACGGTCGCGGGCTTCCTCACCATCTGTGTCGGCTTCGCGCTGGTGAAACGCGACGCGATCCGCGAGGAGCTGCGGGCGGTCGGCGTCGCGGGCTGAGTCGGGACCCCGACGGCCCCACCGACCGCCCGACAGCCGACCCCGCCGCAACCGTCTTGTCGGCGGGGCGACGACTTCCGGACCGTGAGCGCCGAACAGATCGACCCCCAGGCGGAGCGCGTCGCCGCCCGACAGTCGCGGGTCCCGCTTCCGCACGGTCGCTACCGGCTGAAGCTCCTCCGTCGCCTGACCGACCCGCTGATGCGGATCCGGAACCGCGACCCGCCGAGCGTAGGCGCAACCGAGTCGCTGACCCTTCCCGGACCCGAAGACGACGAGGCGCGGCGCGCCCTCGGCGACCGGGCGACGGTCGGCGACCTCGACGCGCGGCTCTACCTCCCCGCCGCCGCGCCCCCCTACCCGACGGTCGTCTTCTTCCACGGCGGGGGGTTCGTCCTCGGCAGCGTCGAGACCCACGACTGGCTCTGTCGGCACCTGACCCGGGAGAGCGGGTGCGCCGTCCTCTCGGTCGAGTACCGGCTCGCGCCTGAACACCCCTTCCCGGCCGCGGTCGCGGACGCGTACGCCGCCGTCGAGCGGGCCGCGGACGCGACCGAGCGGCTCCGCGGGACCGGCGACCTCGCGGTCGCGGGCGACTCCGCCGGCGGCACCCTCGCCGCGGTGACCGCCCTCATGGCCGCCGAGCGGGACGGCCCCGACATCGCCCGACAGGCGCTCCTGTACCCGGGGATCGGCGTCGACCCCGACCAGGAGTCGATGCGGGAACACGCCGGGACCGTCCTCTCCCGGGCGGACATCGAGTGGTTCTCGGCGGCCTACTACCGGAGCGACATCCACCGTCGGAACCCGTACGCCGACCCGATCAACGCCGGCGACCTCTCCGGCGTCGCGCCCGCGACGGTCGTCACAGCGGGCTTCGACCCGCTCCGGGACGGCGGGAGGGCGTACGCGGAGCAGCTCGTCGCCGACGGCGTCGCAACCCGATACGAGAACTACCCCGCGATGGTCCACGGGTTCATGACGATGCCGGAGGTCGACCGGGCGCGCGACGCGATCGCGAGCGTCGGCGGCGACCTCGCCGACGCCTTCGGCGACTGACGGCGTTCGACGACCGACGGCGGTCGGTGCCCGTGACAACCCGTCGCAGGGCGCCGGTGGAATTTATTCGGCGGGCGACGACGCTCACGACGTGTTCCCCGAGACCATCGAGACGGACCGGCTTCGGCTGGAGGTGCGGAGTCCCGAACACGTCGACCTCGACGAGTGCTATCGGATCTGCTCGTCCGATCCCGGCATCGACGAGGTGACCGAGTTCGTCACGTGGGACCCCCACGAGACGAAGAAGGAGACGCTAGAGTTCCTCGAACGCGGGCGCGAGCGCTTCGAGGAGGGCGAGGCGGCGACGTACGTGATCTACCCCCGCGAGGGCGAGGACGGTGCGGGCGAGATAGCCGGCTTCGGCGGCTTCGGGGTCGACTGGGAAAAGCGGACTGCGACGCTCGGCACGTGGCTCCGCAAGCGGCTCTGGGGCCGCGGCTACTCCGGCGAGCGCGCCGCCGCGCTCGCCGAGGTCGCGTTCGCGGACCTCGACCTGGATGTCGTCGCCGTGGGCCACCACCCCGACAACGAGAAGTCGCGGCGCGCGATCGAACGGTACGTCGACCGTCTCGGCGGGCGACGCGAGGGGCGGCTCCGCAACGAGCTGGTCTACGCGGACGGCACCGTCCACGACGAGGTCCGGTACACGATCTCGCAGTCGGAGTGGCGCAAGGCGACGACCTGATCCGACGGTGTCCGCCGATAGACGCACTCCTGCGGCCGTCGATGCGATCGTTTCGCGTCCCGATCCGACCCAACAAACACTTACGCCCGCCGAAACGATACCGGGCGCATGTCTTCGACAACCAGCGGCGGATCGAGCGCGACAGGGGCGGAAAGGAGCCTCGGCCGCGGCGCGGTCGTCGGGGCGGTCGCGGGCGCGGTCTCGTACGTCCTCGGCTACCTGGTCGTCTACGTCACGCAGAGCGGCCGGGTCGAGGAGGGGCTCTCCGGGATCAACTTCTTCGCCGACCTGTTCGGCGGCGACACCATCTCGGTGTGGCGCGGCGTCGGCTGGGTGTTCTACAACGCGCACTTCGTGGACGTGAACGTGCCCTCGCTGATCGGCGCCGCCCGCTCGGTGAACTTCGTCGCGCAGAGCGACGCCGGGCTGACGTTCCTGTACGCCGTGCCGCCGCTGCTGCTCGTCGTCGCCGGGGTCGGGATAGCGCGCGCGGCCGGCGCGGCGACGCCGGTCGACGGCGCGCAGTCCGGCGCGCTCGCCGTCGTCGGCTACCTCCCGCTCGCGGTGATCGGCGCCTTCCTGTTCCGGTACGCCGTCGGTGACGGCGGCAGCGTCGCCCCGACGCTCGTCACGGCGGCGCTGCTCGCGGGGCTCGTCTATCCGGTCGTCTTCGGCGCGGTCGGCGGGGCCGCGGCCGGCGCCACGGCCGAGTGACTGGTGGATCAGTGAGCGACGGGCCGAGTGACCGGGAGAGCGGCGACGGGCGCGCCGGGTCGGCGCCTCAGTACGCCTCGTCCTCGGGGTCGAACCGGTCGCCGTACTCGCGGACGGGGTCGACCGGCTGCCCCCCGTCGGTCTCGGGCGCGACGTAGTCGATGAACGACTCGACGTCCGGCTCGCGGACGCGCACCTCGACGTCGATCTCACCGAGTTCGTCCGGATCGCCGACCGCGAAGTTGACGACGCCTTCGAGCGCCGCCTGCTTCTTCAACGAGAAGGCGAACCCGTCGTCGGTGCGGTTCTGTCGGAAGACGCGGCGGGCGGTGTCGAGGATCTCCTGCGCGTGGAGCACGTCGGAGAACGCGTCGAGGCTGTGCGTCTCGGAGACGGGCCGCCCGTCCTCGTGGACCGGCTCCGCGTCCGGGAAGACGTTCTCGACCGCGTCGGCGACCCGGTCGGTCACCTCCGTGTCGTGGACCGGCACCTCGATCCGAACGTCGACGCTGTAGATCACGCGCCGTCACCCCCGGCCTCGGCCGCCTCGGCGGCGTCGCCGTCCGAGCGGTCCGCGCCCTCACCGTCGACGCCCAGCACTTCGCGGACGCGCTCGCGGAACGCCGCGAGGCTGTCGGTGTTGTCGATCTCGACGTCGGCGCGCTCCAACGTCTCGCCGAGTCCGAGGTCGATCTCGCGGGCGTCGCGCCTGCGGAGCGACGCCAGGTCCGAGTCGGAGTCGTCGCGGCCGCGCTCGCCCAGCCGCTCGGCGCGGAGCTCGAAGGGCGCGCGGATCGCGACGAGCGTGAAGTCGTCGCCGAACGCCTCGCGGAAGCGTTCGAGCTCGACGGTCGAGCGGAGACCGTCGACGACGACGGTCTCGCCGCGCTCGCTCTCGGCCGCCGCCTCCCGGATGCGCGGGAGCGTCCGAGCGGCGATGGCGTCGTCGCCCTCCTCCTCGCGGAGCGTGCCGGCCATCCGGCCGTGGTGTTGCGCCGGGTCGAGCCCGCGGCGGCGACACTCGGCGCGGACCACGTCGCCCATGACGACGACGGGGATGCCAGCCGCCTCGGCCACGTTTGCCGCCTCCCCCTTCCCGCTGCCGGGGAGGCCGACGGTTCCGATGACGTTCATTACCGGTCGCTACTCCGCTCGCGGACTTAGGTCTGCTGTTGGCCGGTGCTGAGCGGCCCGCCGCGAACCGCGGGCGTTTTTTAGACGCGGCGGATCAGAGTCGAGTGAGGGCACGTAGCTCAGCTAGGATAGAGCGTCGGACTTCTAATCCGATGGCCGTGGGTTCGAATCCCACCGTGCTCGCTTCGAACCCGTCGGTTCTCGGGTCGTCTGTCAAACACCCGAATTTGGGGTCGATCGATTCTCTGCGATCGGATCGTTAAATCGTCCGAGACACTGCGGTTCGGGTCCCGTTCAGCAGATTAACGGGTCCCTCGCACGCATCCGACTTTCACTGGACGCGGCGCCGAGATCGCCTACCCGTGTGCGGTTCTCCGTGGACCGTCGACCGGAACCGGCTCGGCGGGACCCTCGTCCGGCAGGATCCGAAATCGACCGTCGACCGCGACGGAAACGATACCGAGCCCGGCGGTGTCGACACGACGTCTCTCGAACCACCGATACGGAGCAGTATCGGGCACGCTCGCCCCCGCCACGACCCGGACGGCATCGCCCGCAACCTCGCCAAAGCGGAATCACGGACCTCGGCGTCCTCGATCGATCCCTCGTCGTCGAAGACTGTTGGTGGAACAGGTAGCTGCGGCCTCAGAATGACCTGCGCCTGTACACCACCCCCGGTCAGCGGTGGCCGGCACACCTTGCGCGTGAATCCCGGTCTCATTCCGTCTGGACACAGAGAATCTATCTGGCACCGGATTCTAGCCCGCCGTGAACTCAAAGAAGGCGAATGGATGCGGTCGAGGGGTCGATTTCGACCTCACCGCCGATCGGGATGGGACACGTCGGGTACGTGTGTCCGAACTCGCAATTGAAGACAACGGGAGCGTTCGGATTGTACGTCTCGAACGCGTCACTAATCGCCTCGCGCTGGCGCTCCCGATACTCCGCCCGCCACTCTCGCGGATTCTCTTCGATGTGTGAGCGGGCGGCGGGGCGTCCGACAAGCACACCGTCGAATCGTTCGAGAAGGCCGCGCTCGCCGAGTGCGCGAAGGTTCGCACCGACGACGGCCGGGTCAGGGACCAATTCGCTCGTCTCTAGCGCGAGGACAGTACCGGTCAGCGCGTCGGGGTCGGGCAGGTACCGATCGGCGAGGAACTGTTCGACGAGGACTGCGTAGCAACCGCCCCAGATCCGACCCGAGACCGCCTCTTCACCGCCGCGCCAGATCCGGCCGTCGGATTGTTCGATCTCGCGAGTAGTCTCGACCGACTCCGGATCTTCCCAGTCCCCGGCCTCGTCAGTGAACACCTCTGCTTCGGTCCAGTCGCCGATCGAGTCCTCGAAGAGCGCACGCCGCAGGTACTCCTCCGTGTAATCGAACATCTCTCCGTCCATCGCGTATTCGAGCAGCGTCGATCCGCCGTAGTACGAGACGATCCCCTGGTTCCAGAGGAACAGGGCCAGGTTCGTGTTGTCTGAGTACCCGTAGAACCGGGTCGGGTGTTCACGGAGTACATCTCCGTCGAGATACGGGAGGATCGTGATCTGGTCGTGGCCTCCGATGTTTGCGATCACGGCTGAGACGTCCGGGTCGCGGAATGCGTTCATAACCTCCTCGGCGCGTGCCTCCGGATTGTCCGCAAGCCACTCCGGGTCGGCGGTCGCGGTCGGATACTCCACCGGATCGAGGTCGAAAACGTCGCGCATTCGCTCGAGACCGAGTTCGTAGACGAACCGCGCAGACTCGGGTGCGTTCGACGCCGGCGCGACGACCGCGACCCGATCGCCGGGTTCGACAGGGGGCGGAGTGAGGAACTCAGACACGACTGGGATCTACGAAGGGCGTCATATATCTTTTATTCACCCGTGTGCCGCAGTATCAGGAATAATCGGGAGACTGGCACGAGACGCACGAGTGGACGCCCGATACCCGCTTCTCACTGCGCGAATTAAGCGCCGAGACGGTCTCCGTCCAGATTCACACGGCAGATCGCCCCGCAGAACACGGGAGAGTACAACGCTTGCGTTCTGCGTTCGGCACGCGCTCAGCGGACTCTCAGCGGGAGAGGGTTCAATTGCGCCGTGATAACGAGTCCAACGTCTCGTGAGCTACCCCTCCCGGGAGCCATACGCCCAAGTGCTCGCTCACCGCAGTGACACGCGTGTACCGACGAGACCTCAGAGACACCGACTACGACGGGCTGCTCGCCGACATGGCCGTCGCAGACCGCGTTGTCCAAGCCACGGTTGGACCCGACGGGCGGATCGCGTACGCGAAGAACCGCGAGCTGACCACCGACGTCTGGCTGGCGACCGACGGCGAGGACCGCCGGCTCACGAGCCGGGGGGCGTCGGCCATGCGCTACGGGCGCACCGACGCGCGGTGGCTCGACTGGAGCCCCGACGGCGACCGGATCGCCTTCGTCACCGGCGACGCCGAGCTGGCGACCGTCGACGCCGACACCGGCGCGGTCGAGGTGCTGACCGACTTGGAGGGCGGCATCTCCGGCCTCGCGTGGGGCGAGCCCGGGATCGCGATCGTCACCGACGCCTTCTCGCGGGCGAGCCTCGCGGTCGTCTCCCCCGACGGCGACCGGATCGAGGCGATCGCGACCGGCGAGTACCTCTACGCCGACCCGCACTGGCAGGGCGACAGCGTCGTCGCGACGCGCTCGGCACACGCCGACCTGTTCGACTACGAGGCCGCGCTCGTCCGCGTCCCGTTCGGTGGCGACGGCAGCGGGGCCGTCACCGAACTGTTCGCCGAACCGGGCGTCCGGGCGGCCTGTCCGCGCCCGCGACCCGGCGACGACGAGGCGGTCGCGTTCGTCCACGACGGCAGCGGATACGACGCGGTGTACGGCGTCGGCGGCGACGAACCCGCGGCCGACGGGAGCGACTCGCCGACGCCGATCTACGGCGTCCCGGAGACCGAGATCGCCGCGCCCGAGTGGAACGACGCGGGCGACAGGCTCGCCGTGACCGCCACCGCGGGCGGCCGAACGCACGTCCACGCGGTCGACGTCGACGGCGCGCTCGCGGACGCCGGCCCCGGGACGGGCGCCGACCCCGACGCGGCCGCCGACGCGACCGCCCCCGCGACCGGCGACGCGATCCACGGCGCACCGCGGTGGGACGGCGACCGCGTGCTGTCGGTCCGGGAGACGCCGACCGAGCCGCCGACCGCGGTCGACGCGGCGACCGGCGAGCGACGCACGCCGACGGCGACGGCGGGGCTGTCGGACCGGCTTCCGGCCCCGGAGGCGTTCACCTACGACTCCGACGGGACCGGGGTCAACGCGGTGGTCCACCCGCCCGCGTCGGCCGCCGAGCCGGACTCCGTCCCGCTCCTCGTGAAGCCGCACGGCGGTCCGACCGCCTTCGACGGCTTCGGTTTCGACCACCGGGCGGCGTACTTCGCGGCGCTCGGCTACGCGGTCGTCCGCCCCAACTACCGCGGCTCCGACGGGTTCGGTCGGGCGTTCCGCATGGCGAACGACGGCGACTGGGGCGGCGGCGACCTCGACGACGTGATCCGCGCCGCGGACGCGACGGCGGCGCGCTACGACGCCGTCGACGGCGACCGCGTCGGGATATTCGGCGGCTCCGGCGGTGGGCTGATGACCGTGAACGCGCTCGGCAACAGCGACCGGTTCCGCGCCGGCGCCGCCTTCTACGGCGTGTACGACTACGAGTCGTTCGTCGACGACACCGACGACGTGGGGTGGCAACTACTCAAGCGCGAGCTGGGCGACTTCGTCGCCGACCTCGACGCCTACCGCGACGCGAGCCCGATCCGGGCCGTCCCCGACATCGACGACCCGCTCATGGTGCTCCACGGCGAGGAGGACGCCCGCGTCCCGATCAGCCAGTCGGGGCAGCTCGTCGCCGAGCTGGAGAAACACGACGCCCGCCACGAGCTCCGCCGGTACGAGGGCGAGCCGCACGGGTTCGGCGAACTGGATCACGTCCTCGACGCGTACACCCGTGTGGCGGACCTGTTCGCGAAGTACCTGCGTCGGCTCCCGGACGATGGGAGCAGTCGGCCGTACGAGCCGCCGGAGTAGGCCCCGACCGGCGCGCCGACCGTCGGCGATCGCGGCGCGCTCCGACCGTCGGCGATCGCGGCGCGCTCCGCGCCCATCGGCCCGTGCCTCAGTCCGCGGCGGGCGGCGTCCCGAGGTACTTCTCGTTGAGTTCGTACTCGCCGTCGTCGCCCTCGACGAGGTACTCGCCGTAGTAAGGAACCCGATTGGCCACCACCTCCTCGAAGGTGTCCGCGATCTCTTCGCGGGTCATCTCGCCCATCGACCGGAGGTCGTCGTTGCGGTTGAGACACCCCTTCAGGTACCCCTCGTGGGTGACGCGGACGCGGCCGCAGTTGGCGCAAAAGTCCTCGTTCTCGACGGGGTCGACGATCTCGACCATGCCGCCCGTCTCGTCGTCGCTCGCCTCGCCGACGAAGTAGCGCTTCCGGTCGTGCATCTCGCGGTGTTCGACGCGGTCCGCCTTCTCGGCGAGCCAGTCGTGGACGCGCCCGATGTCGACGTTCCACTCCGGCTTGCCGGTCAGCTCCGGCATGTACTGGATGAGCTGGAGCTGGAGCCCCTCGTTGTCGGCGACGTGCTCGACCATCTCCTCGACGTAGCCCGCGGTGTGCGTGAACACGACCATGTTGAGCTTCACGGGGTCGAGCCCGGCCTCGACCGCCGCCTTCACGCCTTCGAGGACCTGCTCGTAGGCGCCGGACTTCGTCACCTCGGCGAAGTCGTCCGGGTCGAGCGCGTCCTGCGAGACGTTGACGCGGTCGAGGCCGGCGGCCTTCAGGTCCGCGGCGCGCCCGGGGAGGAACGTGCCGTTCGTCGTCATCGACACCTCCATCGAATCTGGCGTGCGCTCGATGATCTCCTCCAGGTCCTGCCGGAGCATCGGCTCGCCGCCGGTGAACTTCACAGCGTCGACGCCGTATCCCTCGACGACCTCGAGGAACCGGACCACGTCGTCGGCGCTCATCTCCGCGTCGCTCGGCTCCATCGGCCCGCGCGTATCGCCTAACCCCTCGTTGTGACAGTAGACGCAGTCGAAGTTACACCGGTCGGTAAGCGAGATCCGCACCCCCGTCACCTCCCGTCCGAAGTCGTCCGCGAGTGGGCCGGCCATGGAAGACAGGAACGACCACGCGCGCTTAAATATCCGGGTCGTTCGTGCGGATAGGTAACGTTTGCTGGTTACGTCCAAGCCGACGTGCGGCCGACCGACGGTTACGTCGAGACCGGTGAGCGGCCGACCGACGGTTGCGGTCCGAGTCCGCGCGGCGGTCACAGCGACACGCGCAGTCCGTCGGCGGCGGCCCGTACCTCGCCGTCGAACCCCGCCTCGCGGACGCTTTCCGTCATCTCGCGCTCGCGGCCGCCGGTGTGCGGGTAGAGGTGCGAGAGCAGGAGCGTCCCGACCTCGACGTCCGCCAGCGACTCGCCGAGGCTCGTCGGCGTCGGGTGATTCGACACGTCGACGTCATCTGGGAACGAGCAGTCGTGGACGAGGCAGTCGGCGCCGTCCGCGAACCGCGCCATGCCCGCGAACGCCTCGGTGTCTCCGGAGAGCGCGAGCGGGCCGTCAGCGGCCGCGGCGTCCGAACTCGGCGGCGAGAAGCGGTAGGCGAACCCGTCCATCGAGTGGCGCGTCTCCCGGGCCGTCACGTCGAACCCGCCGGCGGCGAACGGGCGCGCGCTCGACACCTCGCGGACGGCGAGGTCGATCCGGCCGTCGAGGTAGTCGTGAACGCCGAGCAGGCCGTCGACGAGCGACTTCGTGCCCGCGGGCCCGACGACTTCGAGGTGTTCCTCGCCGGCGAGCCAGCGGGCCTTCAGGAGCGGCAACAGCGCCGCGACGTGGTCGAGGTGGTGGTGGGTCAGGAGGACCGTCGAGACGCCTTCGTAGCCCGTGTCGGTCCCCGCGAGCCGCTGGAGGACGCCGCTGCCGCAGTCGACGAGCAGCGATCGGTCGCCGTCGTCGAGGAGGTAGCCGGCCTGCGCGCGGTCCGGGACCGGCATCGCGCTGCCGGACCCGAGCACGGTGAGTTCCATGCCGACGGGTCGCGGCCCCACCCACCTAATTGGCTCGGCCGCGCGGCGGTCGACCGTGGTCGGCTCCGGTCCGATCGGACTCGCTCCGAGGGGCGGGTCACTTGATGAGGAACACCGGAACCGACGCGTCGTCGGCGACGCGGTCTGAGACGCTCCCGAGCGACCGAATCCGCTCGCGCGGCGACTTCCCCTCCGGGCTCATCACGATCACGTCGATGCCGGCCTCGTCGGCGTACCCGACGATCTCCGTGTCGGGCGTCCCGTGCGCGACGTGCGTCTCGGCGTCCAGCCCGGCCTCGGCGGCCGCGTCGGCGACCGCCGCGACGGCGGCCTCGCCCTGCGATTCGAGGTCCTCGACGACCTCGTCGTGGAGGTCGCCCGAGTTGGCGGCCGCGATCCGCCGGTCGACGACGTACAGCGCGTGGAGCGTCGCGTCGTGGTCCGTCGCGAGCCGGACCGCGTGTTCGAGCGCGCGGTCGACCGCCTCGCTCCCGTCGGTCGGAACCAGTATCTCGTCGTACATGCGTCGTCGTTCGCCCGGCCGAGGCTTAACCGTGGGGCCTCGGGGCCGGACTCCGGGAGCGCCGCGCCCGTGCTAACTGCCGGGCGCGAAGCGCGCTACTCACCGCGCCAGCGGCCGCCGATCTCCTCGCGCCGCATGCTGTTCGCCTCGCCGTCGCGGAAGACGCTGACGCGGCCGGTCTCCTCGCTCAGCGTCACCGTCGCCACGACCTCCGGGCGGACCGAGGTCTCGATGGCGCTCATGTGCCGCGACCCCATCCACGGCTCGTAGCTCACGTCGTCGACGAGATCGGTCTCCTCGTCGCGGGTGCCCAGGTCGCGGAAGCGGACCATCTGGGCCTCGATCTCGCCGTCGACCGCGACGACGACGCCGCCGTCCTGCGCGACGCTCACCGACTCCGCCGCCGTCGCGAGCGCGCCCCCGTCGAAGACGGATGGGGCGGTGTCGCGGGGCCAGCGGTTGTCCCCCATCGGGTCGGCGTACGCCCCGTAGTCGCTGTCGCCGATGACGGCGAAGTACAGTCCCGGCCCCTTCACGTGCGGTTCCTCCCACCCGTCGAAGGAGACGCTGACGTGTTCGGCGCAGTACATCAGCCGGTCGACGACTTCGCACACGCGCTCGTGGTCGCCGTAGTCGATGGCGAGGTCGCTCATCGCCGTCGGTCCTCCCGGTTCGGTCGCCCGCCGCGATTGCCGCCGTCGGTCACGGTCGAGCAAACGAGTCCCCGGTATATAAGAGCCACCGAGTGGGGCGGCGTCGCACGGCCGCCGCGCTCGCCCCGGGCGCTCGCTATCGCCGCCACTCCGTGAACAGTCGCGTGTCGAACCGGTCGGCGCGGACGAGGCCGACGCCGAACGCGGCCGCGACCGCCGCGGGCAGGAGGTTCCCGAACCAGACGTTGATCCCGCCCCAGAGGATCACGAAGCTCACCATGTCGTCGAGCATGAACTCGCAGTCGCGCAGCCGGTCGCGGATCCCGACCGCCGCGAAGGCGCGGTCGAGCGTGACGACGGCGACGATCGCCGACAGCACCCACCCGGCGTAGTTCGAGAGGGGCACGCCGTAGAACGGTCCGCCGCCGAAGTTCCAGAAGCCGAGCGACACTGCGCCGGGGTCCAACACGACGTCCATCGCGACGACGACCGGGATCACCGTTGCCAGTCGAACCCACACGCTGTCGGCACGCGGGCCGAGCAGCAGCAGACACAGCAGGTAGGCGTTCATCACGAGCGGGATGAAGAAGACGGGAAGCGCGACCGGGACCCCGCCGAGCATCGGTCCGAGGTCGACCGTGTACGCGAACTCCCCGTACGGCCACCCGGTGGCGACGCCGACCGACTCGATGAGGTACGTGTACGCCATTAGGACGCCGATCCAGCCGAGCGCGCGGCGGTCGATCGTCGGCAGCACGCCGACGACCAGCGGCGAGCGCATCACGATCACGCCGAACAGCACGAACCACGGGTGGAACGCGAACGGCTCGGGCACCCACCCCTCGGCGCTGCCGACGAGCGCGATCGCCCCGACGAGCGGGAAGACGACCGCGATGGTGAAGCGGTTCTCACGGACGAGCCGGTCCAGCAGCGCCTCGGCCTCGTTGCGCGTGTCCGGCGCGCGCTCGCGGAGCGCGTCGAGCCGAGAGCCGGTCGTCGCGGCGGCGGTCGTCCCGGCCGATCCCGCCCGGTCGCCGTCGCTCACGGTAGCGCCTCCCAGAGCGGGTACACCCGCCAGAGGCCGCCCATCGACAGCAGCGTGCCGACGACGGTGTTCAGCGCCGGGAACCACCAGTACGCGCGGTCGACCGAGACCGACGAGCGCGCGACCCACGCGACGAACAGCGGGTACACGCCGAGCAGGGCGCCCAGCCGCGGGTCGACGAGCCAGAACGCGGCGGCCGCGGCGGTCCACACCCCGAAGCAGTAGGCGTACGTGCGCGCCTCGCCGAGGACGGTCGCGGTCGTGTCGATCCCCGCCGCGCGGTCCGGCTCGATGTCCGGGATCGCGGAGAACGTGTGCATCCCCATCGTCCAGAGCCACGCGCCCGCGAGCGCCGCGAGCGGCGGGTGCGCGCCCGCAACCGTCGCGTACGCCGCCGCGCCGGGGAGGACGTACAACCCGTTCGACAGCGAGTCGAGGAACGGCGTCGTCTTGAACCGGGCCGGCGGCGCGCTGTAGCCGACCGCCAGGGCGAGGAAGCCGAGCAGGTACGGCCACGCGACCCGCGGGGTGATCGCGAGCGTCGCGAGCCCCAGCGCGCCGGACGCGACGACGGCGACCGAGACGAACCGGCTCCCTCGCCAGCGCGCCTCGCGGCCCTCCTTCTTCGGATTCAGCTCGTCGATGTCGGCGTCGAACACGTCGTTGACGCCGTAGAGGAAGACGTTGGCCGGCACGAGGAAGTACGCCGCGAGCGCGACCGTGACGGGCGTGAACAGCCCGCTCACGTCGCCGATCCCGTAGGTGACGCCGACGGCGACCGGCCCGGCGAGGTAGAGCCAGAACCGCGGCCGCGACAGCACCAGCAGGTACCGGAGCCCCTCGCCGCCGCTTCTCGCGGGCCGGTCCCCGCCCTCGGCGGTGGCTCGCTCGCCGTCGGTCGCCGGTCGATTCTGGTCGCTCACGGCGGAGATCACACGTCGTCGTCGGCCATCGCTTCCGCGGTCAGCCCCCCGCTGATGAGACACATCGGGACGCCGATACCGGGCGTCGTCGTCGATCCGGTGAAGTACAGCCCGTCGACCGCGTCCGAGGTATGCCCGGGCCGGAGCAGCGAGGTCTGCGTGAGCGTGTGCGCCAGCCCCAGCGCGCTGCCCGCGTAGCTGTTGTACCGGTCCGCGAAGTCGTCGACCGAGAACGTCTCCTCGACGACGACCCGGCCGCGGAGGTCGGTCCCGGTGTTCTCCGCGATGTCGTCGATCACGAGGTCGCGGTACCGGTTGCGGATCTCGGGGGTGTCACGGATCCCGGGCGCGATCGGGACGAGCGCGAAGAGGTTGCTGTGGCCCTCCGGCGCCACCGTGTCGTCGGTCTTCGAGGGGACGCAGAGGTAGTAGGCGGGGTCGTCGGGCCACTCGGGATCGTCGAATATCTGTTCGAAGTGTTCGTCCCAGTCAGTCGGGAGGACGAGCGTGTGGTGTTCGAGGTTCGGCACGTCGCCCTCGACGCCGAGGTACAGTAGGAACGCGGAGGGCGCGTACGTCCGCGACTCCCAGTACTCCTCGGTGTACTGCCGCTTGCGCTCGGGCAGCAGTTCCTGTTCGGTGTGCGCGTAGTCGGCGTCGGAGACGACGCGGTCGGCGAGGTAGCGCTCGCCGTTCTCGGTGTCGACCGCGAACGCGCCGTACCGCCCCTCGATCCCCGTCACCTCGGCGTCGGTGACGAAGTCGACGCCGAGGTCTTCGGCGAGTTCGACGATGCCGTCGACGACCGCGCCGATCCCGCCGTCGGGGTAGTAGACGCCCATGTTGTAGTCGACGTGGCTCATCAGGTTGTACAGCGCCGGCGTGTTCGTCGGCGAGCCGCCGAGGAACACGAGCGTGTACTGCATCAGCTGCTGGAGCTTCGGGTGGTCGAAGTAGTCCTCGACGTGCCCCTGCATCTTACCGAGCAGCGAGAGCCCCCACGAGTAGCGCATCACGTCGGTGTCCACGTAGTCGCGCAGCCGCGGGCGGTCCTCGTACACGAAGTGTTCCATCCCGATCTCGTAGGTCCGCTTGGACTCCTCGAGGTACGCGTCGAACGCCTCGCCCGCGCCCGGCTCGTACGACTCGAAGATCTCCCGGTTCGCATCGCGGTCCGGCAGCACGTCGACCTGATCTCCGTCCTTCCAGAACACGCGGTAGTGTGGGTCGAGCCGCTCCAGCTCGTAGAACTCGTCCGGCGACCGCCCGAAGTGCCCGAAGAAGCGCTCGAAGACGTCGGGCATCAGGTACCACGACGGCCCCATGTCGAACTGGAAGCCGTCGACTTCGAGCCGGCTGGCGCGGCCGCCGAGCTGTTCGTTCTTTTCCAACAGCGTGACGTCCGCGCCGGCGTCCGCGAGGTAACAGGCCGTCGAGAGTCCGCCGAATCCGCCGCCGATAACGACGACGGACTCGCCGGCAACGCCGTCGATGTCCGGGACCACGTCCATACGCGATCCTAGGGACGGCTCCGGTATAAATCCGGTCAGACGCGTCGCGGGGAGGTCCCTGACACGTTCGGTCGGCGGGGCTCGCGACGGCATCGCAGCGGTCCGCCACGGCGACGGGAGCGCGCGAGCGGAGCGGCGGGGGCGGCCGGAGTGGATACCACTAAGTCGCCGACGCGCGTACTCCCGTTCACATGGATCTGACGGTCGCGATCACCGGAGCAACGAGTGGGATCGGGCGGGCCGTCGCCGAGGCGTTCGTCGACGAGGGGGCGTTCGTCGCCGTCTCCGGACGCGACGGCGCGGCCGTCGATCGGACCGTCGCGGCACTGAACGGCGCGGGCGACGACCCGGACGGCGACGCCGAGGGCGACGCAGACGCCGGGGACGGCTCGCCGGCGGACGACGGCGGGACCGCGTGGGGCGACCGCGTCGACGTGCGCGACGAGTTCGACCTCGAACGCTTCTTCGAGCGCGTCGCCCGCGAGGCCGGCCCGGTCGACGTCGTGTTCGCGAACGCCGGCGTGTTCCACGGCGCGCCGGGCGAGCGGCCGACGACCGAGGTCACGTACGCCGACTACGACGACACGATGCGCACGAACGCGCGCGGCGTGTTCGCGACGATCCGCGAGGCCGTCCCGCACCTGGCCGACGACGCGCGCGTCCTCGTCCCGTCGGGCGCGGTCGCTGCCGAGTCGAAGCCCGGGATGGGCGCGTACGCGGTGTCGAAGGCGGCCGCCGAGGGGGTCGCGCGCGGGTTCGCCGCCGACCTCGACGCGACGGTCGGCGTCGTCGACCCCGGGCTCGTCGCGACCGACCTCACGGGGAAAGAGCGCGCCCGCGACCCCGAGAGCGTCGCGCCGCTGTTCGTCTGGGCCGCCACCGAGGCGCCGGCCGGGGACCTGAACGGCGGTCGCCTCGGGTTACGGGAGTGGAAGTCCGCGACGCGGTAGGCAGTTTGGCGCGCGTTACTCGCCCGTCTCGATCGGCGCGCCGACGAGGTTCCCCCACTCGGTCCACGAGCCGTCGTAGTTCCGCACGTCGTCGTAGCCGAGCAGCTCGTGGAGGAGGAACCACTCGATCGACGAGCGCTCGCCGACGCGGCAGTAGGTGATCGTCGACTCGTCGCCGTCGACGCCGGCGTCGCTATACACCTCGCGGAGCTCGTCCGCGCTCTTGAACGTCCCGTCCTCGTTCAGCGTCGTGCCGATCGGGACGCTGCTCGCACCGGGGATGTGACCGCCGCGCTGGGCGGTCTCGTTGAGCCCCTCGGGGGCGATGACCTCGCCGGAGAACTCCTCGGGCGAGCGGACGTCGACCATCGGGATCCCCTCCTCGATCGCCTTGTCGATGTCGTCCTTGTACGCGCGGACGCTCTCGAAGGGACCGCGGGCCTCGTAATCGCGGGGCGTGAAGTCGGGCTCCTCCGTGGAGAGCGGGTAGTCGTTCTCGACCCAGTACCCCTTCCCGCCGTCGACCACGCGGATGTCGTCGTGACCGTAGTACTTGTAGATCCAGTAGCCGAACAGCGCGAACCAGTTCGGCACGCGGCCGCCGCCGTACACGACGACGGTGGTGTCGGCGTCGATGCCGCCCTCACCGTTTCGCGCCGCGAAATCCGCCTTCGAGACGATATCGCGCTCTGTCTCGTCGGTGAAGACCGCGTCCCACTCGAAGTTCAACGCGCCGGGTATGTGGCCCTCCTCGTAGGGCGTGTACTCCGACTCGTCGGTGACGGTCGGGTTGTTGATCTCGACGAGCCGGTGGTCGGCGTCGTCGTCCTGAAAGGTGTCGAGGCGCTCTTCGACCCAGTCCGCCGTGACGAGTACGTCTTCGGACATCACCCGTAGTATGGCCTAAGCCCGCTTTGAACGTCCGATAATGGCGGTTCTTTCCGGCGCCTGTGACGACCGGCAGCCGGCCGAAACGCCGGATTTCGACCGCCTCGAGCGCGCTCGCTCGTTTATTCCGGCTGACACCTACCGGATCACCGTCACTGGCACGTCCGCCTTGTCGACGACGCTCTTGGCGACGCTGCCCACGACCTGCTCGCGCTCCTCGGAGAGCCCGCGGTGACCGACGTAGATCGCGTCGACCGTCTCTTCGGCCGCGTACTCGGTGATCGCGTCGGCCGGCCGGCCCGTGAGCAGTTGGGTCTCCACGGTGATCGGCTCGTCGACCGCCTCCTCGGCGATGGCGCGGGCGCTGTCTAAGACCCCCTGCCCGGCCTCGACGGCCGCGTCCTCGCCCGGGAGGATGATCGTGCCGTCGACCAGTTCCGAGTCCGGCGTTAACACGTGGGCGATCTCCAGCGTCTCGTAGAACGCGACCGCCTGTCGCGCCGCGTACCGGACCGCCTCGTCCCCCTCCGTCGATCCGTCGGTCGCAACGAGGTAGCTCATACGCGGAGATGCGTCCGACGGACACATAATTCCTGTCGGGCGTTCCCGGTCTGCGGCTCTGCCGGCGGCGACTCCGCGTCGCGCCGCGGGCGGCGACGGCGGATTCCATCGGCCGCCGGCACCCGCCACCGGTCGGAGCCGACCTTACCGTCCGCCGGCGTTCGCTCCCGGCCGGACCGAGTCGCCCTCGGAGGCGTGGATCGCGTCGAGCACCTCCTGAACGCGGGTCGCCTCCGCGAACGAGACGAGGTCGCCGTCGTCGCCGTCGAGCGCGCTCGCGAACTCAGTCAGTAGCGCGCGCACGCTGTCGCCGCGCTCGTCGACGAGCGTCGCCTCGGTCTCGCGGCCGCGGTCGCGAACGAGCCGGTACCACTCCGTCAGCGACAGCGACGCGTCGTCGCCGACGACGGTGACGCTGTTCTCTTCTTCGCCCTCGTGGTCGCACAGCAGGTCGAGCGTCCCGCGGACCCCGCCGGCCCGGAACGTCGCGACCGCGTCGTCCTCATAGGTGTCGGGTCCGGAGTACCCCACGTCCGCCGAGACGGTCTCGACCGGGCCGAACAGCTCACGGACGCCGAACAGGAAGTGCGTCCCCACCTCCCGGAGCGGGCCGCCCTGCTCGCGCGACTCCAGCCACGCCACGTCCTGCCACTCGCGGGGCCACTCGGGGAACCGGAACCGGAGTTCGACCCGACGCGGGTCGCCGACCTCGCCCGCTTCGACCGCCTCCCGGAGCCGGACGAAGCCGGGGGTGTAGCGGAACGGGAGGTTCACGGCCGTGACGCGGTCGGTCTCCTCGGCGAGCGCGACGAGTTCGCGGCCCGTCTCCGCGTCCGCCGCGATGGGCTTCTCGCAGATCACGTGTTTGTCGGCCGCGAGCGCGTCGGCGACAACCTTCCGGTGCGCGAGCGGCGGGACGCCGACGTAGACGGCGTCGAGGCCGTCCGTCTCGACGAGCGCCTCGTGGTCCGTCGTCGTCGCGGTGCGGTCGGTCCCGTGGTCGGCCGCGAGCGACGCGGCGCGGTCGGCGTCGAGGTCGCAGGCGGCCGCCAGCTCGAACCGGTCGTGGTCCGCTATGACGCCCGCGAGGCGGTTCCCGATGACGCCGCAGCCGACGATGCCGATCTGTATCACGCCCGACGAGAGCGGGCGGACGCGCTTGTAGCTTCGGGAGCCGGACTCGACCCGGGCCGCCTTCGGCCGGTCCCGACCGCCTCAGGAGTCGTCCAGCGGCCGCGCGACCATCTCGCCCCACGGCTCGAAGCCGTGGCGGTCGTAGAACCCCCTCGCGCGGTCGTTCGCCGGGTCAACGTCGAGGACCAGTCGGTCGAGCGGGAGCTCCTGGTCGGCCGCGAGGTCGAGCGCGGCGCCCAGCAGGTCGTCGGCGACGCCGGTCCCGCGGTGCTCGGGCGCGACGTAGAGCTCGTTCAGCACCGCCGCGTCCCATATCACCGCCAGCCGTTCTGGGAGGACGAAGACGTAGCCGACGACCGCGCCGTCGGCCGCCGCTTCGTCACCGGGCCCGTCGGCGCTCCCGTCGACCGCGACGGTCACGCACCGGGGGTCGGCGGCGACGCAGCGGTCGACCCAGTCGAGCCACCGCTCGCGGTACGTGTCGGTGAGCTTCTCCGCGTAGGCGGCCGCCTTCCCGTCGCCGCCGGTGCTCTCGCCGAGGCCGCGCTCGAAGGCGACCTTCGCCGCGTAGAGCCCGTCGGCGTCGCGCTCGCGGTCGTAGGGCCGGATTTCGGGTGTCACGCGTCGCCCTCCGCGGAACCTCCGCTCCCGTCGCCCGCCGACTCGTCGCCCCCGGTCTCCGCGCCTCCACCCTCCTCGCCCTCCAGCACGTACTCCGCGAGCGTCGGGACGAACGTGCCGATGTCGGTGACCATGCCGACCGCCTGCGCAGAGCCGCGGTCGAGCAGCTGGGTGACCGTGGCGGGGTTGATGTCGACGCAGACGGTCTTCGTCGTCGACGGGAGGCAGTTGCCGACCGCGACGGAGTGGAGCAGCGTGGCGAGCATGAGCACGATGTCGGCGTCGCGGGCCTGCTCGCGGATCGCGTCCTGCGCCTCGACCGCGTCCGTGATCGTGTCCGGCAGGGGGCCGTCGTCGCGGATCGACCCCGCGAGGACGGTGTCGACGCCGTTCTCGACGCACTCGTACATCACCCCCTCCGTGACGACCCCGTCCTCGACGGCTGCCTCGATCCCGCCGGCGCGGATGATCTCCGAGATGGTCCAGATGTGGTGTTTGTGTCCCTTCCGCGGGTGTTCGAGCGTCTCAACGTCCATCCCGAGCGAGGTGCCGTAGATCGAGCGCTCCAGGTCGTGGGTGGCGAAGCCGTTGCCCGCGGAGAGCGCGTCGACGTAGCCCGCGGCGACGAGGTCGGCGAGCGCGTCGCCCGCGCCGGAGTGGATCACCGCGGGGCCGGCGACCACCATCACGGTCCCGCCGTCCGCCTCGACGGCGCGGAGCTCCGCGGCGACCTCACGGATCGTCGACTCGGAGGGGCGCTCCGCGGAGACGCCGCCCTGCATGAAGCCGAACGCGCCGCCGCCGCTCCGGGGGCGCTCCGGCGGGTTCACCCGGATCCCGGACTGGTCGGTCGCGACGAGGTCGCCCGCCTCGACCGTGCTGAGCGTCTTGGTGCGGGCGCGCGCCGCCCCGTCGTTGCCCGCGTCCGATGCGTCCGCTCGGTCTCCCTCGCCGGCGTCCGCTGCCGGCTCGGGTTCCACCACCAGCGCGCAGTCCATCTCGATCCCCTCCACGTCGATCCACTCGCCGTCGTACAGCACCTCGGTCGGGTGGTTCGTCGTCGAGTAGAAGTTCGGCGGCACCACCTTGTCCGCGGGCGCGGGGACGAGCTCCACGTCGGACGGGTCCTCCAAGACCGCGCCGTTCTGGTGGAGCTCGTGGAGGATCGCGCGCAGCGTCTCGGGGTCGTCGGCCGAGACGGCCAGCCGGCAGTACGACTCCTCGGTCTCGTGTTTCCCGACGTCGAACCGCTCGACGTCGAACGAGCCGCCAAGGTCCATCACCGCGCCGAAGCAGCGCTGCATCGTCCCGCTGTCGATGAGGTGTCCCTCCAGCTCGACGGTCCGCGACTGGGTCATACGGAGGCGTCGCGCCCCCCGGTAAAACCCGTTTCCCTGCCGCCGTCGCTACCGCCCGATCGTCCCCTGCCGCGTCACCGGCGCGTCGGGGTCGACGAGGAACGCCACGACGGTCGCGCCCTCGTCGCCCGCGGTCACGGTCGGCGGGGCGCCCTCGCCGGTCCACAGGGCGCTCTCCGTCTCCGAGAGCGCGGCGTCGCCGACCTCGGCCGACCCCTCGAAGACGTACACGTAGGCGTCCCGCCCCTCGACGTCGGGGAGCGTCGCGCCCGCGCCGGCGTCGAGCCGAACGTCGTGGCAGTCGACCGCGTTGCGCACGGTGAACTGGTGGTCCGACCCCGCGGGCGCGAACACGCGACGCCACTCGTCCGGTTCGGGGTCCGGGAGCGGGCCGTGCTGGATCCCGGGCTCCAGACCGAGGTCGTGCGGGCGAACGAATATCTGGAGCATCCGGAGCGGCGGGTCGTTCGCGAGCGTCTCCTCGGCGTGCCAGAAGCCCGATCCGGCGTTCATCACGAGGAGGTGCTCCGCGTCGGTGACGAGTTCGTTCCCCTCGCGGTCGTCGTGGCGCATCACCCCCGCGGGCACCCACGAGACGATCTCCTCGTCGCGGTGCTGGTGCATCCGGATCAGCGTGCCGGGGTCCATGAACGACTCGACGACCGTCGAGAGCGGGCCGTACCCGTGGTCGTCGTGGTCCGGGAGGTTCCGCCCGGGGAAGTTGAATCGCGTGCGGAACTTGCCCTGATCTCGAAAGACCTCGGAGCGAGGCGCGGGGAAGAGGTCGCGGTCGGCCGCGGCGGCGGAATCCATTACCAGCCCGTAAAGTCCCGTCGAGCAAAAGCCGTCCGGTGGGGGCGACGCCCTCTTACTCCCCGGACCCCTCGATCCGATATCGTGACGACCGTCCTCTCGGACCGCGACCGGCGCAAGCGGGACGACCGCCCCGACGGGACGTTCTACGCCGACCCGCGGTTCGTCACCCACGCCGACGACGCGTTCCTCGACCGGCTGACCGCGCTGTACGCGTCCGTGACCGATCCCGGCGACCGCGTCCTCGACGCGATGAGCAGTTGGGTCTCGCACCTGCCCGACACCGACTACCAGCGCGTGGTCGGTCACGGGCTCAACGACGCCGAGCTGGCCGAGAACGACCGGCTCGACGAGTTCGTCGTGCGCAACTTCAACCAAGATCAGTCGCTCCCGTTCGCCGACGACGCGTTCGACGCCGTCTGCTGTGCGCTGTCGGTCCAGTACCTCCAGTACCCCGGCCCCGTGTTCGAGGAGTTCGCCCGGGTCCTCGCGCCCGGCGGAACGATAGTCGTCAGCTTCTCGAACCGGATGTTCCCGACGAAGGCCGTCCGCGCGTGGCGGGCCGCCTCGATGGACGAGCGCGCCGACCTCGTCGAGCGGTACCTCGACGCCGGCGGCTTCGACGTGACGGACCGGATCGCGGAGCGCCCGGGTCAGGACCCCTTCTACGCCGTGGTCGGAACGCTCCCGTGACCCCCCGCCGCGCCGCGGCCGCCGTCGTCGACATCGGACTCGCGCTGGCGCTCGGCGCGGCCGCACGCCTCGCGCACGTCTACTGGTACCGCGCCTTCGCGACGAGCGTCCCCGTCGACCTCGCCGGCTCGGTCGCCCTCGGGGTCGTGTTCGCCGTCGGCCACCTCGTCGTCGCCTCCGGCGACCGCGTCTCCGCCGCGACGGAGCGACGGCCCGACTCGCGGGCGTGGGGGCCGCGTCGAACCGCCGCCGCGTTCGGCGTCGGGTTCCTGCTCCACGCCGCCGTGGCGCCCGCGTTCACGCCCTTCGGCCTCGAACCGGCCGGCGTCAACGCGGCGCTCGCGGCCGGGGGTGTCGCGGTCGGGCTCTGGTCACTCGGGGTCCGTCGCGCGGCGCGGACGGGAGCGTAGCCGGCCCGGAACAGGAGCCGGGACCGACGGCGGCCCCGGTCAGTCCGCCGCCGCCGACTCGGCCGCTTCCAGCCCCGAGCCGCTCGGCGGCCGGAGGACGAACACCGCCAGTCCCGCGGCGACCGCGAGCGCGCCGCCGAGGGCGAACGTCGGTGTCCAGCCGAGCGTCGCGACGAGGTAGCCGGCGACGGTGCCGGAGAAGACGCCGCCGCCGACCTTCGCGGTGTACAGGACCGCGTAGTTGCCGGAGGAGTTGGCCGAGCCGTAGTAGTCGGCCAGCAGGGACGGGAAGTAGACGTACAGTGGCGAGGAGAAGAACATCGCGCCGAGGACGAACGCGACGAAGACCGCGCCGTTACCGGCCTCGCCGGCGGCCACCAGCCCGACCCGGAACAGCCCGGCGAGGAGGAACGAGCCCGCCATCACGCGCTTGCGGCTGAACCGGTCGGTCGCCTCGCCGAGGATCAGCCGCGACACCCCGGCGGCGATGGGGAGGAGCGTCGCGGAGAGCGTCGCGATCAGCGCCGCGAGCCCGAAGTTCTCCGCGAACCGGACCACGTTGGCGATCACGAGGAGGTCCGCGCTCGCCGTCGCGATGAACATCGCGTACAGCAGCCAGAACTGCCACGTCGAGAGCATCTCGCGCGTCGAGTAGTCGCGGCCGCGGATCGACGCCGCGAGCCCCTCGTCGCCGTCCCCGCCGTCGGCGTCGTCCGTCCGGTCCAGCCAGTCTTTCGGCGGGTCACGGAGGAGGAACGACCCGACGAGCGTCACGAGTAAGATTCCGATCCCGATGTTGCGGAGCACGTCGCCGTACCCCGCCACGGTCGCGTTCGCCCGGACGTACGGGACGACGAGGGCGCTTCCGGCCGCGAACGCCATCGTCCCGACGCCGGTCGTCAGCCCCGTGCGGTCGGGGAACCACTTGACCGCGGTGTTGACCGCGACGGTGTACACGATGCCGACGCCGACCGCGCCGAGCGAGTACAGGAGGTACAGCTGCCAGAGGCTCGTCGCGTACGCCAGTCCGATGTACCCGCCGCCGGCGAGGATCGCCGCGAGGAACGTGAGCGTCCCCGGGCCGCGGCTGTCTCGCCACTTGCCCGCGGGGAACTGCGAGAGCGACTGGAACACCACGTAAAACGAGAACACCGCGCCCAGCGCCGGCAGCGCGATGTCGAGGCTGTTCGCGAGCGGCTGCTCGATCGACGACCAGACGTACTGGTACGGGCTCACCGCCGCCATCATCCCGGCCGCCGCGGCGATCTGCCACCATCGCGAGAACCCGAGAATGTCGGCCGCGCGCGCGGCGTAGTCGACGCCGCCCGCCGCCCCCTCCTCGGCGGCCGCCTCCGCCGACTCGTCCTCAGCCATCGTCGTCCGTCGTCCGCGTGCTGTCGGTCTGTGTCATGTGGTCTCCGTCCCTCGTCGGACCGCGGCGCGCTGCCGACTCCCCGTCGACTCCCCGCCGACCCGCTGCGGCCGTCTCGTTTCCACCCACCGCGCTCGCCGACTAAAACGCGTCGTTGGGGTCGGTCCGCGGCCGCCCGACTAATAAATTATGATAATCGTTTATCCTGTCGAAAAATGTTAAGAACAGCCAGATCTTATCCAAATCCGAACAACAGGCCGGTAGCTATCCGACCTTTTTCGCAATTCATGTCCACCGATATCGACGCCACCGACGCGACGGGCGAGACCGCGGCCGTGTCTCCGGAGGCCGACGCCGCAGCGACGGGACGCTTCGAGCGCGTGCTGGTCGTCGCGACCGACGATCCGGCCGGACGGGCGGCGGTGTCGACGGCCGTCGACCTCGCGGCGACGCACGGAGCGGTCGTCGACGCGCTGTACGTCGTCGACACGGCAGAGGCGTGGGACGTGGTCGTCGAGCGCCGCGAGCGGACCGGCGAGGAGCTCGTCGAGGCCGCCGAGGACGCGGGCGCCGCGGTCGGCGTCGACGTCGAGAAGTGGTTCCGCTACGGGACCACCCACCGGGAGGCGGTCGACTTCGCCGCCGCGCACGACGCCGACCTCGTGGTTGTCGGCTCCGCGCGCCGGACCGGGCTCGACCGGCTCCTCCGTCCCGACCCGGTCCCGGCCCGCGTCCGGCGCGGCGCCGACGTCCCGGTCATGGTCGTCGGACCGGACGACGGCTGAGCCCGTCTCGCGCCATCGGAGGCGCCGCACGCGACCGGTTAAGTGGGCCCGGCCCTAACGATCGGTGTGACAGACGTAGGCATCGTCGGCGCGGGCGCGGGGGCGGCCGCGGCGGCGTTCGTCATCGACCGGACCGTGCCGGAGGCGGACGTGACCGTGCTGGAGAAGTCGGGCGGCCTCTGTGGGCGCGCGGCGACCCGCCGCCACGACGACCTCACGTACGACTACGGGGCGAACTACCTGAAGAGCGACGACGACCGCGTCGTCGAGCTGATCACCGAGACGCTCGACGACGAGGGGCTCGTCGAGGTGACGGAGCCGGTGTACACCTTCGACGTCGACGGGGCGGTGTCCCCGGGCCGCGACGCCGACGAGCACAAGTGGAGCTACCGGCAGGGGCTTACACAGATCGCGAAGCGGCTGTTCGGCCGCACGGACGCCACGGTCCACCGGCGCACCCGGGTCGAGACGGTTCGACGGACGAGCGCCGAGGACGCGTGGGAACTCGACGACGCGGACGGCGAGACGCACGGGCCGTTCGACCGCCTCCTCATGAATCCGCCGGCCCCCCAGACCGCGGAGCTGCTCCGGACGGCCGAGTGGGACGACCCGCTCCGCGAGACGCTGGTCGACGCTGTCGGCGGGGTCGAGTACGGCAGCGTCTGGACCGCGGTGTTGCGCTACCCGTTCGAGCTCGACGTGCCCTACTACGCGCTCGTGAACACCGACAAGGAGCACGCGGTCGGGTGGATCTCGCGCGAAGAGTGTAAGGCCGGGCACGTCCCGGACGGCGAGACGCTGCTCGTCGTCCAGGCGAACGGCGCGTGGTCGACCGAGCACTACGAAGACGACCCCGCGGGGAACGTCGCCGCGCTCGCCGACCACGCCGCCGACATCATCGGCGACGACCGGCTGGCCGACCCCGCGTGGACGGACCACCAGGGGTGGCGCTATGCGCTCCCCGAGGCGGGCGTTGACGGCGGCCCCGTCGACTCGGCCCGCGACGCGGGGCTGTACCTGCTCGGCGACTGGGTCGCGGGCGAGGGACGGCTCCACGCCGCAATCGCGAACGGGCTCGACGTCGGCGAGCGCGTCGCGTATCGGATCTGAGAGGGCGGAGACGGCGTCGGCCGGTCCGAGGCGCTGTCACCGGAGAAGTGGTCGGGTTGTGAAGCGGTTCGACGGCGCGCCGAGCGGCGGCGTCAGTTCGTCGTGATGCGGTACTCGACGGTCCCCAGCCCGGGGAGCGTGAACGTCTGGACCCGACCGCTGCGCCGGCGCAGGGTCCGCAGGACGGACCGCGAGAGGACGGCGAGCGCGACGGTGCCGGTCAGGACCGCGACGGTCGCGACGGGGTAGGAAAACGCGACGAACGGTGCGACGACGAGCGCGAGGAACGCGAGCGTCCCCAGCGGCGAGCGGCTGCCCGGCGGCGAGCCCGAGCCGATCGGTCGGTGTTCCTCGGCCGGCGTGATGTAACCTTGATACATATCTCACTGTACACGCTCGGGCGACTAAAAACTTTCACTTTCCAAATAGGTTTTGAGAAACGGTACCATGTCACATATCCGTAAATCAACTGAAACGGTCGTTAATGCGGTGTAAGTCGTACCATGCTACTCGTTGGTACACTTCTCATATTTCTGTGAGGAGTCCCGTCGTCCGCGTCGACGACTCCGGTCGCCGGGGCCTCGACAGAGACGGACGGCGGTCGCGGTCTCGGCGGCGGGCGGCTCGTCCCCCCGGCGGCGATTCCGGTGGTGCGACGGGTCGGCGGTGCTTTTATTCCGCTCCACCGACTTCCGTAGATACGGACAGACACGATGACACTCGACACACCCACCACCGATCCGACGGTCGTCGTCGCGGCGCCGGAGCGCAGGCGCGTGGTCGCCGGTCTCGCAGACGAGGCCGTCGAGACCGTCGCGGACCTCCGCGTGCGCGGGCGGGCCGAAGAGATCGCCGCCGAACTCCGCGAGACGCACCTCCCGGCGCTGGAGGCGGCCGGCTACATCGAGTGGGACCGCGAGGCCGGGACCATCGAACCCGGCCCGAACTTCGAGGAGGCCGCGGCTCACGTCGACGACCTCCCGATGCCGGACGGCGAGCCCTCCGACGACTGACCGCTCCGCCGACCGATCGCTCCGACGGCTGACCGCTCTGTCGGCGGCTCCGGCGGGACGGTCGAGCGCGCGTGGCGGCCCGAGAGCGACTGCCGCGGACGCGGCCCGAGACGTTTATCCCCGGGCGCGGGCGACACCCGACAGCGATGGCCGAGCCGATCCTGAAGTGGGCCGGCGGGAAGCGCCAGCTGCTCGACCAGCTGTACGCCCGCTTCCCGGCCCAGTTCGGCCGGTACCACGAGC
>NZ_NEDJ01000032.1 GCF_002114285.1 Halorubrum ezzemoulense DSM 17463 | reverse complement strand
ATGTTTACATGACTGTGTATAAGTGTGCCGCGGACGTTCGCAGTTCGCAGGACCGCCCCGCCGTCGCCGACCGCCACGTCTCCGGCCGGACGCGGACCGGCAGTACCCGGCCCGACGACTTTTGCGCCCGGACGCCGAACACTCCCCCGTGAAGGCACGCCATATCGACCACGTCAACCTCCGCATCCCGGAAGGCGGTGCCGACGCGGCCCGCGAGTTCTACGGCGAGGCGCTCGGCTTCGGCATCGAGGACGCGCTGTACGCGGCCGGAGAGAAGCCCTTCTTCGACGTGCGGCTCTCCGCGACCGCGGTGATCCACCTGTGGCCGACCGCCGAGTTCGAGCGGCCGGCGAGGACGAACTACGACCACGTCGCGGTCGTCGTCGAGGAGTCGGTCGAGGAGATCGAAGCGGAGCTGGCCGACGCCGGCGTCGAGGTCGAAAAGCGGCTCGACTCCCCGCTCGGCGCGACCGGCGAGGCCGGCGCGGTGTACGTCAGGGACCCGTTCGGCTACCGAGTGGAGCTGAAAGCGCGGGTGTGAGCCGCCGGAGCCCGGCGACGCGTTCGCCGGTGCGGTCATCGCCGCGAGGGGCCGGGGCGTCTCGGATCTCGGGGAATTGGTGGCGACGGGCAACGCGGCCGGCGCGGCCGGCGCGGCCGCGGTGTCGACGGTCTGGTCGTTCGACTCCGACGCCGTCGCGGCGGAAGCAGGTCCGTGACCGACGTGTCGGGGAGTTGACGGGGCGGCGCCACGGATCCCATCGGCTCGTCCCGGGCGTCGTCTGAGGAAGAGACTTAGGTGGGTAGGCGGTCTGACCTACGGTATGGTCTCACGCATCCTCGTCCCGATGGACGACTCCGACCACTCGGTGGAGGCCCTCGCGTACGCGCTCGACAGCTTTCCGGAGGCCGACGTCACCGTGTTACACGTCGTCGGTGTCCCTTCCTCGATGTTCGGCGAAGCGACGGACCTCGCCCTTGCGGACGACATCGACGAGGCCGCCGCCGAACGCGCCGAGCCCGCCTTCGAGCGGGCGCGCGCGGCGGCCGCCGAGCGGGGGCGAGAGATAGACACGGTCGTGGGTATCGGCCACCCGGCCCGGAACATCATCAATCGGGCGGGCGACTACGACACGGTCGTGATCGGCGCTCACGGGGCGGACCGCCGCCGCATGACGCGCCGGTTCCTCGTGGGGAACGTGGCCGAAACGGTCGCCAGGCGGTCGCCGGTCCCGGTCACGATCGTTCGGTGACCAGAGCGGCTCCGTCGAACGTTACCATGGCGACGGCGGTGTCCGCGATCAGCGCGAGCAGATACCCCGTGGTTCGTGGTGACGACGGTACGACGCGCGACCGCACGCGCAGTCCGGGGTCGTCGTTCGTGCCGACCCCGAGCGCCGCGAGCCGCCGCGCCTGGTCGACCGCCGTCACGACGAGCACGAACCACAGCGCGGCCGCGAGCCCGAACCGGACGAACGAGGACGGCAGACTTAGGGCCGCGTCGCCCGACGTCGCGACGACCGCCGGGGTCACGCGAATGACGAGGATGTAGAACAGGAGGTAGCCGAGACATGCCTCAACCGGCCCGTGCGGGGGGAACTGGCTGTCATCCTCGTCGACGCGACGGGCCGCGCTTGCGACGGACATGCTGATACGCGACCGACGACGAGGGGCGAGTTCAATACGTTATCGTCTGTCGAATAACGGGTGTCGAGCCCCGCTTCCGGAAGCCGACTCCGTGCGGGGGGAACCGCGATCCCCGCCGAGCAACCCTCGCCCCGACGCGGCGGTTTAAGACCCCCGAGCGACAGGGTCGGGTATGAGCGAACAGCAGTCGAGATCGGACGACGGCGAGCGGCGTCGTCGCCGGGAGGACGCAGACCGATTCGCCGGGACGAAAGACGAGGACCTGCCGAGCCGCGAGGTGACAGAGGGGCCGGACAAGGCGCCGCACCGCGCCATGTTCCGCGCGATGGGGTTCGACGACGAGGACCTCTCGTCGCCGATCGTCGGCGTGCCGAACCCGGCCGCCGACATCACGCCGTGTAACGTCCACCTCGACGACGTGGCGGACGCCGCGCTCGACGGCATCGACGCGGCGGGGGGGATGCCGATCGAGTTCGGCACGATCACCATCTCCGACGCCATCTCGATGGGGACGGAGGGGATGAAGGCGAGCCTGATCTCGCGGGAGGTGATCGCCGACTCCGTCGAGCTCGTCTCCTTCGGCGAGCGCATGGACGCCCTCGTGACGGTCGCGGGCTGCGACAAGAACCTCCCCGGGATGATGATGGCCGCGATCCGGACGGACCTCCCCAGCGTCTTCCTCTACGGCGGCTCGATCATGCCCGGGCAACACGACGGCCGCGACGTGACGATCGTCCAGGTGTTCGAGGGCGTCGGCACGTACGCGCAGGGCGACATGGACGCCGACGAACTCGACGAGTTAGAGCGGCACGCCTGCCCCGGCGCGGGCTCCTGTGGCGGGATGTTCACCGCGAACACGATGGCGTCGCTGTCGGAGGCGCTCGGGCTGGCGCCGCTCGGATCGGCCTCGCCGCCGGCGGAGGACGAGGCGCGCTACGCGGTCGCCGAGCGCGCCGGCGAGCTGGCGATGGACTGTATCGAGAACGACCGCCGCCCCTCCGACATCCTCTCGCGCGAGTCGTTCGAAAACGCGATCGCGGCCCAGACCGCGATGGGCGGCTCGACGAACGCGGTCCTTCACCTGCTCGCGCTCGCGGGCGAGGCCGACGTCGACCTCTCTATCGAGGACTTCGACGAGATCTCCCGGCGCACGCCGAAGATCGCGAACCTCCAGCCCGGCGGGAGCCGCGTCATGAACGACCTCCACGAGGTCGGCGGCGTGCCGGTCGTGCTCCGCCGCCTACTTGAGGCCGACCTGCTCCACGGCGACGCGATGACCGTGACGGGCCGGACGCTCGCCGAGGAGATCGCGGCCCTGGAGGAGCGCGGCGAACTCCCGGCCGACGACGATATCGAGGCCGACTTCCTCTACCCCGTCGAGGACCCGAAGGAGGAGGAGGGCGCCATCAAGATCCTCGACGGCAACCTCGCGCCGGACGGCTCGGTGCTGAAGGTGACCGGCGACGACGAGTTCTACCACGAGGGCCCCGCCCGCGTGTTCGAGAACGAGGAGGACGCGATGGAGTACGTCCAGTCGGGGGCGATCGAGTCCGGCGACGTGATCGTCATCCGCAACGAGGGGCCCCGCGGCGGCCCCGGCATGCGCGAGATGCTCGGCGTCACCGCCGCCGTCGTCGGCGCGGGCCACGAGGACGACGTGGCGCTGCTCACCGACGGCCGCTTCTCGGGCGGCACCCGCGGTCCGATGATCGGCCACGTCGCGCCCGAGGCCGCCGTCGGCGGTCCGATCGGGCTCATCGAGGACGGCGACCACGTCACGGTCGACATCCCCGAGCGCGACCTGACCGTGGACCTCTCCGACGAGGAGCTCGACGAGCGCCGCCAGGCGTGGGACGCGCCCGAACCGCCCTACGAGGGCGGCATCCTCGCGAAGTACGGCCGCGACTTCGCCTCGGCCGCGGAGGGCGCGGTGACGAACCCGCGGCTCACGCGGGACTGAACGGGCGGTTCGCGCGCCGTCAGGCGACACCCGGAACGAGGACGAAGAACCCGTAGGCCAGCAGGGTCGACACGGACGGGCCGATGATCCACATCGAGATGTACTTCAGCACTGCTCGGGGGTTGAACAGGTCGCCGGCCTCCAACACCGCCTCCGGTTCCGCCTCGCCGATCGGCGCCGACCGCTCCTCTTCGTCCTCCGAGACGGTTATCGCGCCGGGGACGATCTCGTTGTCCCCGGTGTTCCGGGTGACCGCCTCCTGAACGGTGACCGGCCGCGTCGCGCGTCCCCACCCGATGCCGACGATCGTCATCACCGTGCCCATGACGAGGCTGATCGGGATCCCGAGGTACGAGAGGACCGTCGTGATCGTCGAGGCCGTCGTCATCACGAAGAGGGCCGCGAGCAGGGGGATGTCGCTCAGTTCGCCGCCGACCGACTCCATCGTGCGGCGGGCGATCGTGAAGCCGCCGAGTCCGATCGCGAGCGTGGCGATCCCGATAGCGGTGTTTTCCGGAAGCCCTCCGACGCCGCTGACCAGCGGCGCGGCGGCGTTCGGTACGTTGCTCGCGCCGGCGCTGAACGACATGTAACAGCCGATGAGGAGGACGACGACCGTGCTGATGAGCTCCGTCACCGTCGTGTTCGGGCCGAGTTCCGGCTTCGGTACCCCGCCCTCGCGGTCGAGTCGCAGCAGCGGGCCGGGGGACTTCTCGATGTGGACCCGCCGGTTCACCGCCGGGTAGACGTACCGACCGATCACGACGCCGACCCAGAACCCGATGATCGGGGTCACGATCCACCACGAGATGATCCGCGAGACCGTCGCGTAGTCGAGCGTGTCGGTCGCCAGTCCGAGGCCGGCGATCGCTCCGACGGTCGTCATCGAGGTCGGCACGGGGACCCCGAAGATGTTCGCGATGAGGATCCCGAGTCCGATGAAGAACAACACGGCGACACCCGCCGAGAGCGAGAGCTCCGTCGTGATGATCCCGCCGCTCAGCGTGTCCATCACGTTTCGCCCCACGGTCCAGCCGCCGAGGAAGACGAACGCCGTCATGAGTCCCGCGGCGGTCGTCTTCTTCAGGATGCCGGCCCCGACGGGAGGTCCCCACGCGATGCCGGTCGAGGAGCCGCCGATGTTGAAGCCGACGAACGCCGACGCGACGACCCCGACCGCCAGGAGCGTTTCCACCATCGAATCGTGGTACCGCCATACGAGGCATATAAGTGTCGTAATCGGTCACGATTCGGGCTCGAAACTGCGGCGTTGCGGCCGCGGTTCCGGTGCGGCCGCCGGTCCGGCGTCAGCGGGACTCGCCGCCGTCGGTCTGCGCGGTCTTGACCGACTCGGCGCGCCAGACGTTGCTCCGACGCCCGGCGCGGGAGAGTTCCATCTTCACGACCGACCCTACCGGCAGGTCGGCGACGCGCTCGCGGGCGTCCTCGTCGGCGTAGTCGACGACGTGGAACGTCTCGTTGCGTGGATGGGCACGTACAGTGGTACAATCGTGATCGTTCTGTGCGGAAATGACGGTGTACGCGTTTGATTGAGACATCTTATCTCGTTATTCTTGGACATCCTATTTCAAGTCTCCGTATATTCACTACGGACGTGAGGCAGGTCGTAATACGGATATAAGGTGTTGAAGCGCCAAGTCGGTCGGGCGAATTGCCGGGGATAACTGGGCAGACGACACACCGAGACCGGGCGGGAGGCGTTCGTCGGGAGCGCTCGCGAATCAGCATACCTATTTCCGGCCGCGGCGAAGCCCGCTCATGGACCGAGGCGACGGGCCCGAAGGCGAGACGACCGCTGACGGCGAGGCGGGCCGCAGCGATGGCACGACCGGCGAGCGCGCGACGGACGCGAACACCGACGGCGTGGCGCTGTTCGTCGACGGCCCGAACGTGTTGCGCGAGGAGTTCGACGTGGACCTCGACGACGTGCGGCTGGCCGCCGAGGCCGAGGGCCCGCTGGTGACGACCCGGCTCTACCTCGACGAGCACGCGACGCCGGGGCTGATTCAGGCCGCGGAGGCCCGTGGTTTCGAGGTCGTGATCACGAGCGGCGACGTGGACGTGAAGCTCGCGGTCGACGCCGCGCGGTTCGCGGCCGAGAACCGAATGGACACCCTCGCGATCGCCTCGCGCGACACGGACTTCAAGCCGGTCGTCGAGACCGCCAACGGCTACGGGATCCGGACGCTCGCCATCGCGCCCGGGGAGTTCGGGCGCTCGGACGCGCTCCGCAACGCCGCCAACGGCTCCGTGACGCTCGACGGCGACGAGAGCGACGCCGCCGGGAGCGACGACGACGAGACGGACGCCGGATCGCCCTCGACGCGATAGCGGTCGGGCGACGCCGGCGGCCGCGTATAGCTGAACGCCGACCTCGCGGTTCGCTCGGGGCTCCCCGCGGTCGCCCCTCTCTCACCGCTACCTCCCACGCGCTCCTCGCGCCGGCCGCACCGAATTGTATAAAAGACGGCTACCGGCGGTCGCGAGCTTTCATGAGAGAATCGCTCCCGCCGAGACAACTCACCGCCGCCGTCCCCGACCGAGCCGTCCCAAGAGCAGCGCGCCGAGTCCGCCGGCCAGTCCCGCGAGACCGACGAGGACCACTCCGGTCGCGACCCCGCCGTACCGCGCGGCCGCCGCGTCGATCGCCACCCGTGTCCAGCCGAGGTTCGGCACCGCGAACAGCGCCTTGCCGGCGATCCACTCCTCGGGGACGACCGGGGCGATGCCCGCGCTCTGGTCGTACAGCCCGTTCGCGTCCCCGCGCGTGACGTACCCGTCGTACGGCGCCGGACAGGTTGAGAGCTCCCCGCAGTCGCCTGAGAGCAGGTCCGGGTCGGCCCGCTCCGTCCAGTCCTCGCCCGCCTCCACGGGGAACGCCAAGCGGTGGAACACCGGGCGACCCCCGGCGCCCGGAACGGCGTAAACGACCACGTCTCCCGGTCCGCCGAGCCGCGTCGGCGCGTCCGCGTCGGCGGCGCTCGAGAGGTCGCCCCACGGCGTTCGGTCGGCGGCCGTGACGACGACGAGGTCGCCGCGCTCGACGCCGGGAGTCATGCTGCCGCTCTCGACCGCGACGAACGGCGGCCACGTGCCCACGACGGCGCCGAGCAGGACCGCGACGAGGAGGACGGCGACCGCGGGCGCCACCGCGGCGGCGGTGTCGGGACGGGAACTGCTCACGGTCGGGAGACGGCACGGCGACCGCTTGAGGCTGTCGCTCGAGGTGGTCGGGGCCACGCGGCCGGGCCCGCCGCGGACGCGCGGACCGCCGCTGTCACAACACCTTAGGCTCGCCCGGGAGAGGGTGCGCGTATGACCGACCGTCTCCCTCCGCTCCACGACGCCCACGACGCGCGCGGTGCGAAGTTCACCGACTTCGGCGGCTGGCAGATGCCCGTCGAGTTCGACTCGATCCGGACCGAACACGCGGCGGTCCGCGAGTCGGTCGGCGTCTTCGATGTCTCCCACATGGGCGAGATCGAGGTGGCCGGCCCGGACGCGACCGAACTGATGAACCGACTCACGACCAACGACGTGCGCGCGCTCGACCCCGGGGACTCCCAGTACGCCGCGATCACGAACGGGGAGGGCGTGATGCTCGACGACACGGTCGTCTACCGGCTCCCCGACGGGACTCCGGCCGGGGAAGGGGCGGCGTCGCTCGCGGCGTTGGAGAGCGACCACGGCGGCGACCTCGACGCGCCGAGCGGCGACCCGGCGTACCTCTTCGTACCGAACGCGGGCCACGACGGACAGATGTCCGACCGCTGGACCGCGCACCGCGACGAGTGGGGGCTCGACGCGACCGTCGCGAACGCCACGGGGGACTGGGCGATGCTCGCGGTCCAGGGCCCCGACGCGGCCGACGCCCTCGACCAGGCCACGCCCCGCGACCGCGTCGTCGACCTCTCGAAGTTCGAGGCGGCGGTGGCGGCGGTGGCGGGGGTCGAGAGCTGGGTCGCGCGCACCGGTTACACCGGCGAGGACGGCTTCGAGGTGATGTGCCCGGCCGCCGACGCCGGCGCCGTCTGGGAGGCGTTCGTCGATGCGCCCCGCGAGGCGCAGCCGTGCGGCCTCGGCGCGCGCGACACGCTCCGCACCGAGATGGGGTTCCTGCTGTCCGGACAGGACTTCGATCCCGAGGGTGAGCCCCGGACCCCGTACGAGGCGCGGATCGGCTTCGTCGTGAAGCTCGACACGGAGTTCGTCGGCCGCGACGCGCTGGAGGTCCAGAAGGAGCAGGGCGTCGACGAGAAGTTCGTCGGCGTCAGGCTCTCGGAGCGCGGCGTGCCCCGCGGCGGGTACGCGGTCACCGACGGCGACCTCACCAGAGTCGGGAAGCTCACCTCCGGGACGATGAGCCCGACGCTCGACGAGCCGATCGGGCTGGGGTACCTCCACGAGTCGTACGCCGACGCCGGCACCGAGGTGAGCGTCGTCGTGCGCGGCGACGAGAAGCGCGCCGAAGTCGTGGTCCCGCCGTTCCTCGACCGCTGAGGTGATCCGCGGCGGCCTCCCGGGCCGCGGCTACGCTTCGACCGTCTCCTTCCGTTTGTCGACCAATTTCACGTCCGCGATCCGCGTGTCGGGGTACTGGCCGTCGCCGTCCTTCTCCGCGGCCTTCACCATGTCCCAGACGGTGTTGAGCCCGGTCGTGACGCCCTCCAGCGCCTCCATCTCACAGCCCGTCTTGCCGGTGGTCTCGACCGCGACCGTCAGCTCGATCCGGTCGTCGCCGACCGCGAACTCGGCGTCGACGTTCGTGATCGGGATCTGGTGGCACATCGGGATCGTCTCCCAGGTGTGTTTCACCGCCTGAACGGCGCCGATCCGGGCGGTCGCGAGCACGTCGCCCTTCTCGACCGCGTCGGCCTCGACCGCCGCGATCGTCCCCGGCGTCAGCCGGATCTCCCCGCGGGCGACCGCTCGCCGGCTGCTGTCGGGCTTCGCGCCCACGTCGACCATCTGGACGTCGCCGGCGTCGTCGGTGTGTGTCAGGTCGTCCGGGCTGCCGTCGCCTCCGTTGCTTCCGTCGCCGGACCGGACCGCGTCCTCCTCACTCATCACGCATCGCCTCCGGCAGCCGATCGGGTAAGTCCGTCGCCACCAACCCCGCGCCGTTCGCCTCCGCGGCCGCGTCGCCGGCCCGGCCGACGGCGTACGCGCCGACCGCGGCCGCCCGGAACGGCTCCGTCACGGCCGCCAGCGCGCCGACCGTCCCCGCGAGCACGTCGCCCGTCCCGCCGACCGTCATGCCGGGGTTCCCGGTGCGGTTGAGCCGTGTCTCGTCGCCGTCGGCGACCACGTCGACAGCGCCCTTCACGAGCAGCGTGTGGCCCAGCCCGCCCGCGAACTCGTCGACCAGTTCCGCGCGCTCGTCCGGGTCTGACGCCCTCTCGCCGCCCATGTCGACGAGTTCGCCCTGGTGCGGCGTACAGATCAGGTCGGCGTCGGTGTCGACCTCGGGGACGACCCGGAGCGCGTCGGCGTCGACGACGCCGCGTCCGTCGTAGCCCGTCAGGAACTCGCGGACGAACTCCCGAGCCCCGTCGCCGCCGCCAAGGCCCGGGCCGAGGACAGTGACATCGCTTTCGGCCGCGAGCGACGCGACCCGGTCGACGTGGGCGGGCTCGACGCGGTCGCCGGGCAGCGCGCGGACGATGAGGTTCGGCGAGAACCCCTGGACCGCGCTGGCGACCGACTTGGGGCACGCCACGCGGACGAGGTCGGCGCCCGCGCGGAGCGCGGCCAGCGCGGACAGCGTCGGCGCCCCGGTGTACGGTCCGCCCCCGACTACCAGCACCTCGCCGTTGTCCCCCTTGTGCGAGTCCGGATCGCGGTCGAGCCCGAGGAGATCGCCGGGGCCGGTGAACCGCTCCGCGGCGGCCGGGATCCCGATGTCCGCGACCGTGACGGCGGCGGCGTCGAGTCCGGGCTTCTCGTCGTGGAACGTCACCACGCGGTCGGCGTCGACGGCGACTGGGTCGGCCGGACCGTCGGTCGCCGCCTCGCCGGTCGGTTCGCCGGTGTCGGCGTCGATCCCGGAGGGCACGTCGACCGCGATCACCGTCGCGTCGGTCGCGTTGATCGCCGCGGCGGCGGTTCGTTCCGGCTCGCGGAGGCCGCCGGAGACCCCGGAGCCGAGCATCGCGTCGACGACGACGTCCGGGCCGTCGCCGTCGGGAGCGGCGAGGGAGAAGTCGCGGGAGTCGGTGACCGTCTCGGTCGTGATCTCCGTCGCTTCAAGAGCCGCCCAGTTCTCCCGCGCGATGTCGGTCCGGATCGTCGCGGGGCGTCCGAGCAGGTGGACCGTCACGTCGTACCGCTTCAGGAACCGCGCCGCGACGAGGGCGTCGCCGCCGTTGTTCCCGCGGCCGCAGACGAGCGCGACGGCGGCACCCGGGTCCGCGACGGCCCGCACTTCGCGGGCGACGGCGTTGCCGGACGACTCCATCAGCTGTTTGCGCGGGACGCCGAGCGCGGCCGCGTTGGCGTCGACGGCCGCCATGCGGTCGGTCGTGATCATGCTCGGCGGTTCGAGCGCCCGGGGATTAAGCGGTCGGGGTCAAAGCCACCTCGACAGCGCTGCGCCCGCCGCGCTTCGGAAATGAAAATGTTGAAGCGGTCAGGTGGAGAACTCGGCGAATAACTGTGGCATCGGTACCCCTCGTCGGCCCGGCCGCCCCGGCAACCCCCTCCGCGGCCGACGTACCCGGCTCGTCCCCTCCGCGCCGAGTCCGCCCCGGCGGCCGCGGCCGACCGCGACCGCACGACCGACAGACGCCACCATGAACATCGGCTTCTTCACAGACAGCTACTTCCCCGGGATCGACGGCGTCACCTACACCATACAGGCGTGGCGCGAGCGCCTCGAAGCGCGGGGCCACGACGTGTACGTCGTCTACCCCGCGAGCAGCCACGAGCCCGACGACGGCGAGATCCCGGTCCGCTCGCTGCCGAACCCGTTCTACCGGCAGTACCGCTTCCCCACCTACCGCCGCCTCTCGACGCTCCCCGACCTCGACGTCGTCCACTGTCACGGCCCGGCGTCGACTGGGTTGATGGGGCTCCGGTACGCGAAGCGGTACGGCGCCACCTCGGTGTACACCCATCACACCCCCGTGGAGGACTACTTCGTCCAAGGGCTCAAGTCCGAACGGCTCGCCGCGCTCGCGGGACGGGCGTACGTCGCCTACGAGAACCGCTTTTTGAACGCGTTCGACTGCGTCACCGCCTCGACCTCGCGGATCCGCCGCGACGTGAAGCCGTACCGGCTCCCGGTCGGCATCGAGATGGACCGGTTCCGCCCCCGCGAGAACGCCGGCGCGGACTCGCTGGCGGCCGACGGGGGACCGAACGGAGACGACCGGCCCGTCGTCGGGTACAGCGGTCGGATGACCCGCAAGAAGAACGTCGACGAGATTCTCCGGCTCGCGGCGCGGCTCCCCGAGGCGCGGTTCGAACTCGTCGGCGAAGGGCCGGTCCGGGCGGAGCTGGAGGCGGACGCCCCGGCGAACGTCCGGTTCCACGACTTCCTCCCGCGGGAGGAACTCCCCGACTTCTACGCCGCGCTCGACGTCTTCGTCACGGCCTCGACCTGCGACACGCTCGGGCTCTCGACGCTGGAGGCGAACGCTTGCGGCACCCCGGTCGCGGCCGCCGACGTGGCGCCGTTCGACGAGACGATCGGTCCGGAGAACGGCGCGCGGTTCACGCTGGACGACCTCGACGACATGGAGCGCGCGGTCCGCGACTGCCTCGACGGCGACAGGGACACCCGCGCGGCGGTCGAGCGGTTCTCGGTGGAGCAGACCGTCGACGAGCTCGAATCGATCTACGGGGTGACCGGCTAGATGGGCGCGGACAACGTCGACGCCTTCCAGCGGCTCGTGTTCTCGGTGCCGCGGCTCCGGGTTCAGGCCGCCGCGCTCGTCCTTCTGAGCGGGGTGTACGGCGTCGCCACGGTCGCGGCGATAACGGTCTTCACGCCGTTCGCTCTGGACCCGTCGCGGATCGTGCCGGTGGCGGTCCTCATCTTCCTCGTCCCGTTCGTCGTCGCCGCGGAGCTGTTCCCCCGCGTCCTCGACGGCTACCCGCGGCCGTGGAGCTACTTCCTCGCGCTCACCTCGCAGTTCGTCCTGTTCGTGTACGCGCTCGTGCTCTCCGGCGCGGACAACGTCGGGAACGCGTGGAGCATCATCTGGCTGAGCTTCATCACGCTGTACCTGCTCAACATCCTGGTGCTCGTCGTCTCGACGGGGATCGACCGCTCCGACCGGATCCTCCTCGCGTCGCTCGCCGAGCCGGCCCTGCTCATCGCCGCCTTCTACGCGCTGGGCGGGAGCGAGCTCGGCTTCTCGACGTACCGCCACGTGTTCGCGTTCGCGTCGCTGCTCATCGCGGCCGGGTTCCTCGTGTTGGTGCTCCTCGTCGTCGACTACCTGATCCGGAGCAACACCGACGTCTCCGCGTTCGCGCTCACCTCCGGGCTGCTCCGGAACGACCGCGAGTCGCTCGACTTGGGCGTCGAGGCCCGCCCCGCGGTCGAGACGTTCGCGGTCGACAACGGGGACCGGCTCACCGTCGCGGCGCCGTGGGTCCACCCCGGTCCGCTCGGCGGGTTCGGCGGCGGCCAGCTGAGCGGGAACCTGATCGACGCGCTGAACGGCGCTCGGGAGGGCGAGGACGGCGCGACCGACCGCGCCGCGGTCGCGGCCGACGGCGGAGCCGCCGCGGACGGCGACGCCGGCTTCTTCTTCCACGTCCCGTGTACCCACAAGGAGGACCTCTCGGACCCGGCGGACGCGGAGCGGATCCTCGACGCCGTCGCGGACCCGGACCGGACGGAGCAAGTCTCGCGGCTCGTCACCGAGTCGTACGGCGAGCGGGAGGGGTACGCGGACGTCAGGTTCCACGGCCGACGGATCGGCGACCGGCAGGTGATCGTCCTCCACGGCGAGGGGATCGACGACTACGACACCGGCGTGTTCATGCGCGACGTGGACCACGACGAGGTGCTGCTGATCGACCAGCACAGACACGACATCCAGAACGGCCCCGAGGTGGAGATACAGTACGGCTCCGCCGAGGCCGACCGGCTGAAGCGCGCGTTCGACGACTTCCGCGACCGGCTCGCGACGGCCGACCTCGCCGACGGCTACGCCGCCGGTTTCGCGGTGACGCGGACCGCACAGAACGCGCTGGCGATGGTCGAGTCCGTCGACGGACAGGAGGTGCTCTGGATCGGCGTCGACACGAACGGCCTCACCCCGGACGTGCGGGCGACCGCCGACGCGTACCGCGACGAGTTCGACGCCGTGATCCCCTTCTCGACGGACACCCACGCGTCGATCCACGAGCTGGCCAACATGCGCGAGTCCGACCTCGACGCCATCGAGCGCGCGGTCGACCGCGCCGTCGACGACGTCGCACCCGCGACCGTGGGGTTCGCGAGCCGACGGACGGAGCCGGTGAAGCTGCTGAAAAATGACTATAACGGGCTCGTGTTCAGCGTCAACATCCTCATCCGCCTGACGATCATCGCCCTGGTGACGCTGTACGTGCTGCTCGTGCTGTGGCTCTTCTTCTGAGACTGGGGTACTCCGGGCGAAGCCGCACCCGCCGTTTTTGTGCGCTCGCTCCGAGACCTCGATATGGTCTCCCGGGCCCTCCTCCTCAGCACCGATCGGACGCCGAAACGCGCCCTCGGCGTCGTCGCGGCCGCGTTCGTCGCCGCCTCGCTCCTCGTCGTCCTCCCGTGGGAGCCGACGGGAGCCGCCGGACGCTATCCCCTCTGGGCGGCCCTCATCGCCGTCGCGGTCGGCGCAGCTGGGGACGCCGGACGACGTCGCGGCGGCCTCCTCGTGGGCTGGGGAGCCGTCTTCCTCGCGACCGTCTGGGTCTTCGTCGTCCCGCCGCTCGCTGCGCTCGCCCGCGGCGATACGCTCGGCGACGGCGGGTACGCGGTCCCGCGTCCGTCCGTCGTCGCTCTGCGTCCCCGCGCCGAACTGCTGACCGGGCTCCGGATCGGCCCGGTCGTCGCTCTCGTGGTCGCTCTCACGCTCGGGAGCGCGGCATTCGTCGCCGGCGCGGCGGTGCGCAGACGGACGGATCGGCCGTGACGACCCGCGCTACTCGAACGCCTTGACCCCGAGGGCGGAGGCCGACGCGCCGCCGATCACCATCGGGAGCCAGTAGACCGCGCCGCGGAAGACCAGGACCGCGGCGGTGATCGCGGACGCGGCGACCCCGGTCGTGGGCACGAGGAGGCCGACGAGCGCGGCCTCGATGCCGCCGAGTCCGCCCGGGAGCGGCGTCGCGCCCGCGACGTACGACAGCGGGACGACGAAGACGGGGATCAACGGCGAGACCGGGTGCCCGACCGCGGCGAACGCGACGGTGAGCGCGGCCGCCTGAAACAGCCACCCGACGAGCGAGAGGGCGACGATGCCGAGGAGCCGCCGCCGGTCCGTGCCGACGCGCTCGATGTCGGCGAAGAAGTTCCCCAGCCGGTCGGCGAGCCCCGCCTCGATCGTCTCGGCGTCGAAGCGCTCGAACCGCCCGAGGAACGGCCCGACGGCGCCGGGGACGCGGTCGACGACGGCGGTGCGGTAGCGCCAGATGAAGGCGATCGCCGTGACGATCGCGGTGATCAGGCCGACCGCGCTCGCGACGGCGAACCCGACGCGGTCGCCGACCGCGGTGGTGGCCGCGTACGACCCGACGCCGAGGAACACGAGCGAGACGGAGGGGACGACGTTGAGCACGTCGACGCTCGCGATGCCGACGAGCCCCGTCTCGTAGCGCGCCTCACCCACCTTCGAGATGAGCGCGGCGGCGACCGGCCCGCCCCCGGCCTGCCCGAACGGGGTGACGTTGTTGGCGAACGCGGCGCCGCTGTACACGAGGAACGCGGTCGGGACGGACATCTCGACGTCGAGCGCACCCAACACCGCGCGCAGCATGGGGCTCCACGCGGCGAGCCAGCAGAGCCCCAGTCCGGCGGCCGCGGCGACGAGCGCCGGGTCGGCGCGGACGAGCGCGTCGACGACGCGATCGACCCCGACGACGACGAAAAGCACCGCGAGGAGGAGGACCGCGCCGCCAGCCCCCAAGATTAGCGCGCGCCGTTGTGGGCCTTCCATAGACGGGGTGGGTCGGTAGCGAACTTGAAACGTCTGCTTCGCGGCCGCCGCGCGGCCCTCTCGACCCCGGAGGCACCGAATGGGAATACATACGTACCGGCGGGCCGACGACTCACCCAATGGAAGATCAGCGGTTCCTCGAGTCGGACTGGGACTACTGTCTGGTGCTCGACGCGTGCCGGTACGACGTGTTCGCCGACGTGTACGACGAGTACCTCGACGGGACGCTCGAAAAGCGCGAGAGCGTCGGGTCGTCGACGCCGGAGTGGGCCTACCGCACGTTCACGGGCGAACACGACATCGCGTACTTCTCCGGGAACCCGTTCATCAACGACCTCGGGATCCCGCTGAACGAGCTCAAGTGGGGCGCCAGCTGCGACTACGAGTGGACCGCCTCCGAGCACATCAGCGACATCCACGACGTCTGGAAGACCCAGTGGGACGACGATCTCGGCACCGTCCCGCCGGAGGGGCTCACCCGGGCGTACCGGAACAACCTCGACGCGGTCGAGCGCGCCGACCGCACCGTCCTCCACTACATGCAGCCGCACGCTCCCTACCTCTCCCGCGGGAAGGGGCAGAAGCTCAAGCAGATCCAGAAGGGGATCAGAGAGCAGGGGGAAGAGGAGGCGAGCGACGGCGGCGACGACGACGGCGGACTGCTCTCCTCGCTCAGCGACACAGTCCGGCCGAAGATCGAGAGCCGGCTGGACGACAGCGAGTTCGCCCAGAAGGCGGGGCTGTGGCTCGAACTCGACCCGAAGGACCTCGTGACGGACGGCACGCGCGTGACCGCGCTGTCGATGTACGAGGAGAACCTCCGGATCGCCTTGGAGAGCGTCTCGGAGCTCGTCGAGGAACTCGACGGCGACGTCGTCGTCACCGCCGACCACGGCGAGGCGTTCGGCGAGGAGGGCGTCTGGGAACACCACATCGAGACGTACATCCCCGCGCTGATGGAGGTCCCGTGGCTGGAAGTCGAGTGATCGGCTCCAACCGGGTCCACCGCCGGTGTCTCCGATGAAGGTCAGCCACTACTTCGAGTTCGAGGAGCACGTCACCGGCGGGATGGCCGCGTCCGTCGACCACCAGCGCAAGATGTTCGACCGGGTCGGGATCGAGTACACCACGGAGCCGACGCTGGACGCCGACGTACTCCACCTCAATCTGATGGGCCCGCGCTCGGTCTGGTACGCGCGGCGCGCCCGGAAGGCGGGCGTGCCCGTCGTCGCGCACACCCACGTCACCGCCGAGGACTTCGGCGACAGCTTCCGGTTCACGAACGCGCTCGCGCGACCGCTGAAGCCGTACCTCCGGCGCGCGTACGGGCTCGCAGACCGGCTCGTCTGTCCCTCCGAGTACAACCGCGACGTGATCCGCGGGTACGCGGACGTGCCGACGACGGTCGTCTCGAACGGGGTCGACCGCGAGAAGCTCGACGGCTTCGAGTCGCTGGAAGCGGAGTACCGCGAGCGCTACGACCTCGACCCGCCGACGGTGTTCATGGTCGGCCACGTGATCAAGCGGAAGGGGTTAGAGACGTTCGTCGAGACGGCCCATCGGATGCCGGACGTCGACTTCGCGTGGTTCGGCCACGTCGACCGATCGCTGAAGGGCCGCGAGACGAAGCGGCTCATCGACGAGGCGCCGTCGAACTGTACGTTCACGGGGTTCGTCGACGACATCCGAGGCGCGTACGCCGCGGGCGACGTGTTCTGTTTCCCGACCCACGAGGAGAACGAGGGGATCGCGCTGCTGGAGGCGATGGCGGCCGGGAAACCCCTCGTCGTGCGCGACATCGAGACGTTCTCGTGGCTGGAAGACGGCGAGGAATGTCTGAAGGTGGGCAGCGAGGGCGGTGGAGACGGCGCCGCGAGCGCGGACGTCACCGACGCCCCCGGAGACAACGTCGAGGGCTTCGTCAACGCGCTAGACGAGCTCCGCGACGCCGACCGCCGGGCGGGACTCGGTGCCAACGCCGCGGCGCGAAGCGAGGAGTTCTCGCTCGACGCGATCGCCGACCGGTACCGCTCGCTGTACGCGGATCTCGTTTGAGCGGTCCGGAGCGGCCGATCGGCGGCCGTTCGCGGAAACTTGCGAAAACCGCAGTTGGTATGTCCTCCGGTCGACTCCGTAGAGCCAAATGACTCGTGTGAGCGTTATCGGCTGCGGGAACATGGGCGGCGCCCTGCTCAGGGGGCTTGCCCGCGCGGAGGGGTACCACCTCACGGCGATCGACCTCGACCCCGAGGCGCTCGCCGCGATCGAAGACGCCGTCGACGAGACGACCGAGGACGTGGCGGCGGCGCGCGACGCCGACATCGTCGTCCTCGCGGTGAAGCCCGACGTGGCGCCGGCGGTTCTCGACGACCTCGACCTCCGGGCGGACCAGCAGCTCGTGACGCTGGCGGCGGGGCTCCCACGCGAGTTCGTCGCCGAGCGCACGGACGCGCCGGTCGTCAGGATCATGCCCAACCTCGCCGCCGAGACGGGCGACATGGCCGCGGCGGCGACGAACGCGGGCCTCACCGACGAGGTCCGCGAGATGCTCGACGCGGTCGGGGAGTTCGTCGAGGTCGACGAGTCGCTGATGCACGTCTCGACCGCCGTCAACGGCAGCGGCCCCGCGTTCGCTTTCTACCTGATCGACGCGATGAAGCAGGGCGGGATCGACAGCGGACTCGACCCCGAGCAGGCGGAAACGCTGGCCGCCCAGACGTTCAAGGGCGCCGCGGAGACGGTGTTGCGCGACGACCGCAGCGTCGACGAGCTGATCGACGCGGTCTGCTCGCCCAACGGGACGACGATCGAGGGGATGGACGTGCTCTGGGACAGCGACGCCGACGAGGCGGTCGAGGACGCCGTCGCGGCCGCGGAGCGTCGCTCTCGAGAGCTCGCCGAGGCCTTCGACGATGCCTGAGGACGCGAGCGTCGAGCGAGTCGGCACGGCAGACCCCGAGCACGTTGAGGCCGCTCGGCGGGAGGCGGCCGGCGCGGACCGGGTGATCGTCAAGGCCGGAACGAACTCCCTGACCGACGCGGACTCCCGGCTCGACCGCGTGAAGCTCGACAAGCTCGTCGCCGACGTGATGGACCTCCGCGAGCGCGGCACCGAGGTCGTGTTGGTCTCCTCGGGGGCGGTCGGCGCCGGCACCGGACGGCTCGACGTGGGACCGGAGTCGCGCGACGGGGTCGACTCGATCGCCGAGAGCCAGGCGCTCTCGACGGTCGGACAGGGGCTGTTGATGCGCCACTACACGCAGAGCTTCGAGCGGTTCGACCAGGACGTGGCGCAGATCCTCGTGACGGGCACGGACCTCGACGCGCCGGAGCGGTTCGACAACTTCACCAACACCGTCGAGAAGCTGCTGTCGTGGGGCGTCGTCCCCGTGGTCAACGAGAACGACGCGGTGGCGACCGACGAGCTCCGGATCGGCGACAACGACATGCTGTCGGCGTCGATCGCGATCGGTCTCGACGCCGACCTCCTCGTGACGCTCACCGACGTCGACGGCGTCTACACCGGGAACCCGAAGCGCGACGCGGACGCCGAGCTGATCGAGGCGGTCGACGACGGCTACGAGCGGCTCCGCGAGATCGTCGGCGACGGCACCGCGACCGACTTCGGCGGGATCCGGACGAAAGTGGAGGGCGCCCACGACGTGAGCCGCAACGGGATCCCAGCGATCATCGCGGGCTCCGCCGAGCGCGACGTGTTAGCGCGGATCGTAGCGGGTAAGCCGACGGGCACGCTATTCGTGCCAGAGACTGGTGACGACGATGAGTGACACCGACACGGAACCGGACACCGACGTGGAGGCCGACACCGACGAGCTGGCCCGGCGGGCCGAACGCGCCGCGCTCCAGCTCGCGAACGCCGACGAGGCGACGCGGAACGAGGCGCTCCGGTCGATCGCCGACGCGATCCGCGAGCGCGAGTCCGAGATACTCGACGCGAACGCGGTCGACGTCGAGGAGGCGGAGCGGATGCTCGCCGAGGGGGAGTACACGCAGGCCTTAGTCGACCGCCTGAAGCTCGACGAGACGAAGATCGAGGAGATCGCCTCGATGGTCGAGTCGGTCGCCGCACAGGACGACCCGCTCGGGGAGACGCTCGCGGCGCGCGAGCTCGACGAGGACTTGGAGCTGTACCGGGTCGCCGTGCCGATCGGCGTCGTCGCGACCGTGTTCGAGTCGCGGCCCGACGCCCTGGTCCAGATCGCGGCGCTCGCGTTGAAGTCTGGCAACGCCGTCGTCCTCAAAGGAGGCAGCGAGGCCAGCGAGTCGAACCGCGTGCTGTACGAGGCGATCGTTGAGGCGACCGCCGACCTGCCCGACGGCTGGGCCGCGCTCATCGAGGCGCACGAGGAGGTCGACCGCCTGCTCGAACTCGACGACCGCGTCGACCTTGTCATGCCGCGCGGCTCCTCGGAGTTCGTCTCCTACATTCAGGAGAACACCCAGATCCCCGTGTTGGGACACACCGAGGGGATCTGCCACGTCTACGTCGACGAGGCGGCCGACTTGGAGATGGCCGAAGCCGTCGCCTTCGACGCGAAGGTCCAGTACCCGGCGGTGTGTAACGCCGTCGAGACGCTGCTCGTCCACGAGTCCGTCGCCGACGCGTTCCTCCCCGGTCTCGTCGAGCGGTACGAGGCGGCCGGCGTCGAGCTGCGCGGCGACCGGCGGACCCGCGAGGTCGTCGACATCGAGCCCGCGACCGACGACGACTGGGACACCGAGTACGGCGACCTCGAACTGTCGATCGCCGTCGTCGACGACGTGTACGCCGCGGTCGAACACGCCAACGACCACGGATCGAAACACACCGAGTCGGTCCTCACCGAGGACGCCGAGACGGCCGAGACGTTCATGACCGGCGTCGACGCCGCGAGCGTGTTCCACAACGCGTCGACGCGGTTCGCGGACGGCTACCGCTACGGGCTCGGCGCCGAGGTCGGCATCTCGACCGGCAAGATCCACGCCCGCGGGCCGGTCGGACTGGCGGGGCTCACCACGTACAAGTACTACCTCGAGGGCGACGGCCACCTCGTCGCGAGCTACAGCGGCGAGGACGCGGTCCCGTTCACGCACCGCGAGCTCGACGGTGCCGAGTGGACGCCGGGCTCGCTGTCGACGCGATAGCGACGGCGCCGATACCCCGTCGGTCCGATCGCCGCCAGTCGGTCGGCCCGTGACTGCGCGGACCGCGAGGGGCGGGCAGCCGACCCGTGCCAGTCGCTCACTCGCCCGTCGCGCCGGGGACGATCGTCACCGGCACCGATACTCCCTCGGCGACGGCGAACGCGGTGTTCCCCTCTCGGAGCGACGCCAACTGGCCCTTCGACCGGTGCCCGATCACGATGTGCTCGACGGCGACGTCGTCCGACATATCGACGAGCTGTTTCCCGACCGCCGTTCCGGACCGAAGCCCGCTCCGGTCGAGATGTTCGAGCGTGACCGTCGTCCCCACGCCGATATCCTCGACGAACGACTCGATCTCGTCGCGGAAGCTCCGCTCCGCCCCAGACGCGCTCGCGTTGCTGATGACGTGGGCGACCGTCAGCGACTGACCGGTCGCCTGGGCCAGCCGCGCCGCGGTCTCGATCACCGCCTCGTAGCGGTCGTCGTCGCTGATGGCAGCGAGAATAGCCATACGCCTCTCACGTGTCAGATAATATTAACCGTTGCTCCGGTCGAGGTCGGTCGTCCGTTCGCCCCGCTCGTCGCCCGCCGGAGGCGCGGGCGCCACCGTGACGGGCCGGAGTCCTCCCAGTCAGGCGTCGAACTCCGGCAGTCGCCCGCCGTCGACGGCGACGTTCTCGCCGCTGACGTACGCGGCCGCGTCGCTCAGGAAGAACCGGAGCGGCGCGGCGACGTCCTCGAAGCCCGCCGGGCGGCCGCGGGGGAAGTCCTCGACGCCGGCCTCGGTGTTCGAGACGGCGAACGGCGAGACGGCGTTGACCGTGATCCCGTCGTCGCTGGTGTCCGCCGCCAGCATCCGCGTGAACATGAGCACGCCCGTCTTCGCGACGAAGTAGGGGAAGTTCACGGGGTGGGCGTGCATCCGGTCGCTGTCGGCGAAGCCGAGGTTCACGATTCGGCCCCACCCCTGGTCGCGCATGGCGGGCAGGGCCCGACGCGAGCAGAGCACCGTGCCGTAGAACGTCGTCTCGACCACGTTCCGCCACGACTCCCACTCGATGTCGCTCCAGTGGCGAGCGTCGAAGTCGCCGACGTTGTTGACGAGGATGTCGACCGACCCAACCTCGGCCTCCACCGTGTCGAACAGCTCGTCGACGGCGTCCGGGTCGGTGATGTCGGCTTGAGCGGTGACTGCGGTCCCGCCTCGCTCGCGGACCTCCTCGGCGGTGGCGGTCGCCGCCGCCTCGCTCTCGTTGTAGTGTACCACGACGTCGGCGCCGCAGTCGGCGATCGAAAGCAATAGCTCGCGGCCGACGCGCTTCGCGCTGCCGGTCACGAGGGCGGTCCGTCCGCTCAGGTCGGGGCGTAGCTCCATGCGGGATCCATGTACCGGATCGCTCCTAAGCGTTCCTCACGGATCGCGGCGGCGGCGGTCGGTGGTCGGCATCGCCTCGAAAAAGCAGTGGCGCGACGGCGACCGGCGAGTCGACCGCCGGGTTACTCGTCGTCGCCGCCGTCCGTGAGGATCTCGACGTCCGTCGCCTCGTCGGGTTCGGACAGCGACGGGTCTTCGGCGGTCTCCTCGGTCGTCGCCTCTTCGTCTCGCGTCCACTCTCGCGGAGTGCGTCCGTGACACATGGTACAGTATAACATACTAATTGCGGAGGATTAAATCCTCGGTCGCGATCGGCCCGTATCGACCGCGAAAGGCCCTCGCAGCCGGCCGACCGCTCGTTACGCGACCGGTGCCGACGCGGGTCCGGCGGAGTGGCCGCTAGGGGGGGACCGGCGGTGGGAGGTCGACGAGCAGCGACACCGCGACGGCGACCGCCACTGGGGGCACGAGCAGGAGCGACGCGACCGTCTGCCACCACCGTCCCGGCGCGCGAAACCGACCCGCGTTCCGCGCCGCCACCGGGTTCGCCGCGACGGCCACGTCCCCGCCCGAGAGCGTGGCCCAGTACGCGATCAGCGGAAACAACGCGACCGCGAGCGGGGAGTCCGCCGGCAGCGCGGTCCCCACTCCGACGGCGACGGCGAGGTTGATCGGGAGCGGCGCGAGCGCGCAGACCCGAATGACGCTCGTCGACGTCGACGGCGGAATCGTCGCGTCGAACTGCCCCAAGGGAATCCCGCTCGCGTGTTCCGGGAGAAGCGTGATCTCGGGGGGCATGCCGGCCAGTCGCGCCACCGCCGCGTGCGCGAGCTCGTGCGGTCCGACGAGGATAGCGACGAGAGAACGTAGCGCACGGACTGCCATCGGACGCTCACTCGGCGTCCCGAACGGTCGTGTGACGGGCAGGTTCGGCCGGGTCGGTCGCGGCGTCGGCGGCCGCTCCGCCTGCTCCGAGGTCGTCGTCACGCATACAGCTTAGCAACGGTCAGACGGCGCTTCAACCCGTCGCCCACGCTGACAGCGACCCGAGAGGGCCGTCGCCGCAACGACACACGCGCCGCCCGAACGTCCCCGTGGAGAGAGTGTCACTGGGAGCCGGCGTACACGTCGGTCCTGCTCACCCCTGAAGGAGGTTCATCACCTCGTCGGCCACGCCGGGCTCGACGGCGACGACGTAGCGCTTCCCCGGCGTGAGCGTCGTGTCGGGACGGGCGACCTGTTGGGCGTCCGCGGCGGAGACGACCAGGGTACCGTCCGGAAACCGGACCTGCGTGCGCGACTTCCCGGCGGCCGGCGCTCCCTCCGCGATGCGGACGAGCATGATGTCGAGGTCGCCCGTCACGTCCGTCAGCGCTTGGACGTCGTCACCGACGATCTCGTTCGCCGCCACGCGGGCACCTGCTCGCTCCGGGAACAACACCGCGTCGACGAACCGCGTGTACGCCTCGCCGGCGGCCCGGTCGATGCGAGCCACCGTCCGAGTCCCCGGAGAGAGCTCCCTGGCGGCCAGACAGACCGCGAGGTTGAGCCCCGTCTCCCCGGTGAGCGCCGCGACGACGTCCGCCCGTTCGACGCCGGCCTGCTCGATGATGTCGGGGTTCGTCGCGTCGCCGCGGATCACCGTGGCGACGTACTCGTCTGCGATCTCGGAGACGACGTCTTCGTCCCGCTCGACGATCGTCACCTCGTGGCCGTGGTCTGCGAGTAGCTCAGCCGTTTGGAAGCCGACACGTCCGCCGCCCGCGATCACGATGTCGAGTGAACTCGTCATGGATTCAGTCCTCCGTCTCCGGAATGGCTGTCGCGTCTGCCGCCGCCGAGTCCGCGTCCGGTTCCGCCCGCAGTCTGTTGAGCGCGAGATACGCGGCGCCGCCGAGCAGGATCCACGCCGCGCTGAGCGCTAGCGCCAACGGGTCCGTCCGCAGCAGGTACTCCACGAGCACCCCGGTCAAGACCAGGTTGAGCGCGATGCCGATCAGCGGCGGGGCCGGATAGAACGGCATCTCGTATGGACGGTTCATGTCGGGTCGCTCGCGTCGCAGCCTGATCGCGGCGACGTTGACGATGACGAACGGGAGCAGGAAGAAGAGGCTCGACATGTTCCCCGCGCTCTGCGTCGGCAGCGCGACGGAGCCCAACATGACCACGGCGCTCGCGAGGATCGCGACGAACGGCGTCCCGTATCGGTGGTGGATCTGGCCGAACGAGGGGAGCAACTGCCCCTCGCGTCCCATCGAGAACGCGACCCGCGAAGAGGCGATCACGACCGCGTTTAGCGCCGTCAGCGTCGAGAACACGGCGCCGAAGACGACCAGCGCGCCGCCGTTCCGGATGATCGGGAGCCCGGTCGGCATGAACGAGGTCGCCGCCGTGGCGATCCCGGCCTCCCCCGCCTCCGCGAGCCCCTCTGCCCCGAGCGTTCCGACGGCGACGGTGACCACGGCCAGGTAGACGACCACGGTCACGGCGAGGCTCACAAAGATCGCCTTCGGAATGTTCTCCCGGGGATTCTTGACCTCCTCCGTGACGGTCGTGATGAGGTCGTACCCCTCGAAGGCGATGAACGTGAGCCCCATCGCCGGTAGGACCGCTCCCGCTCCGCCGCCCGCGGGGAACAGCGGCTGGAACTCGGCGCCCGAGAACATCGGTGACGCCAGCCCGAAGGCGACGAACACCACGAGGATGCTCACCTTGATTATCGTGAACACCGTCTCTGCCTTCCCGCTGGCGGCCGTTGAGACGGCGTTGAGCGCCACCAACACGAAGACGGCGACGAACGCCAGCAGGAAGCCCGGGCTGACCTGCGCGCCGACGACGGGAAGGATGACGTCACCGACCTCCTCCGGCGGAGCGACGGCCCCGTAGACGTGGAGCAGTTCGAGGAAGTTCGGAGCGAATCCCAGCGCGTAGAGTGCCCCGGCGATCATGTACGCGAACCAGAGCATCCAGCCCATGATGAACGACGAGAGGTCGTCGAATATCTCCCGGACGAACGCGTACCCGCCGCCGCTCTTCGGGATCGAGCTGGCGAGTTCGGCGTACGACAGGCCGGTGAACGCGGTGACGACCCCGTTGAGCGCGAAGACGACGATCGCCGCCGGACCGGCGATTTCCGCGGCCAGTCCGGTCAGTACGAAGATGCCGGCACCGATCATCGCCCCCATGCCGATCATCGTCGCGTCGAGCAGTCCGAGCTCGGCTTCCGGAGAACGAGTCTCGCTTCCGCTCATCGGTCGTGAAAGCCGATTCCCGTATCGTCCATCGTACGCCCCGAAACTGGTACTCTCGTCACTTTATACCCCGGGTGAATTCGGGAGTCGCGGAATCGTGGCGGGGCCTGATACGCCCGCCCGGCGGCAGCGCGCTGGTAGTTGTTCCAGAGGGCCGGAATCCGGCCCGGATTAAAGCCGTCGGAAGCCGAGGGACGACACGATGACCCAGTCAAAGCGATTCGTCATCGCCGGCGGCGGGCGAGTCGGACTCCAGACTGCGGAGAACCTCACCGAACAGGGCCACGAGGTGCTGCTGATCGCGGTGGACGCGGACCGCGTCGAGAAGCTGTCCGACGCGTACCGCGGCCCCGTGATCCACGGCGACGCCACCGAGCAGTCGATCCTCAGGCAGGCGGACCTCCGAAACGCCGACGCTATCGCGGCGCTGACCGACGAGACGGAGACGAACACGGATATCTGTATGACCGCGCACCACCTCGCGCCGGCTATCCGGACCCTGGCCAGGTCGGAGTCGCGGACCGAACAGGAACACGGCGAGGTCGTCGACGCCACGCTGCTACCGCAGTCGCTCGGCGGCGACCACGCGGCCGATATGCTCACCGGCGAAGAGATCCGAACGCTCGTGTTCCCCACCGCCGACCTCGACATCATCGAGGTGACCGTCTCCGAGTCCGCCCCCGTCGCGGGACGCCGGCTCGACGAGATCGCCCTTCCGGCCGGGAGTCTCCTCATCTCCACGTCGGACCGAGAGTCGCTCGCCGGTCCCGACACGCTGCTGGAACCGTCAGAACAGTATATCCTCGCCGTCGAGTCGGACGTCGTCGACGAGGTCGTCAAACTCTTTCGCGGGTGACCTCGCCCGACGGCCGCGACCGCCGTCGCGACCGCTCAGGGCCCGTTCGTGACTGGGTGTTTCTCGTCGCTCGTCGCCCAGATTTGATATAGCGATATACGATTTACGAGTTCCGTCTCAAACGACATTCCGGCTTCGCGCGTCCGACAAATTTGGACGCACCCGAGCGAATCCGACCCACTCCGGAATTATTACCCCCGGCGCTCACGCAGCACGGGGTATGACAGACTCCGACTGGGGCGACTGGCTGCCGCGCGCGGTCGCGGACGCCGACCCCGACACGGTGGCGCTGTGGTACCTAGGCTGTAACGGCTTCGCGATCAAGGGGAGCGAGGGGACCGTCCTCTGGATCGACCCGTACGTGGGCACGGGCGACCCGCCGCGGACGGTACGGATGATCCCGATTCCCTTCGACCCCGAGGACGTCGAAGTCGCGGACGCGGTGTTGGCCACCCACGAGCACACGGATCACGTTCACGGGCCCTCGCAGGCGCCGATCCTCGCCAACGCGGACGCTGACCTCGTCGCGCCCGACGACTCGCTCGCGGTCGCGCGCGAAGAGGAGCGGTGGACCGACGAGTACGCGATCGACGACGCCCAGTTCACCGAGGTGACGGAGGGCGACGAGCTGCGGATCGGCGAGTTCACCGTTCACGTCGTCGAGACCCGCGACGCGGACGCCACGCATCCGGTGGGTTACGTGATCGAACACGACGCCGGGACGGTGTTCCACGCCGGGGACAGCAAGCCGTCGCCGACGTTCGAGGGGCTCGCGGAGCGGTTCGACATCGACCTCGGCATCCTGGCGTTCGGCTCGGAGGGCACGATACCGGACAAGGAGACGGGCGAACCGGTTCAGACGAAGTGGTACAGCGACGAGAACGAGATCGCGACGGCCGCGAACGACCTCGGCCTCGACCGCCTCGTCCCGACCCATTGGGACATGTGGAAGGGGCTGACCGCCGACCCGACCGCGCTCCACGACCACGTGCGGAGCTACGAGTCTCCGGATCGGCTGGAGATCGTGGAGATCGGCGATCGAATAGACCTGTAGACGGGAGCTGAGCGGCCGTTTTCGCGGCGTATCGGTTATCACCGGCGAAACCCGGCCCGTGGAATTTAAGCCCCTGCTCCGGGACCGTGGAGTATGAGCGAACGGACGGCGGAGGCGGCCACGACCGTCGACGAGGACGGCATCCGCGTCGAGAAATCCTTCACGGACGACGCGTTCCCCGTGCCGGCGGTGATGTACACCCTCTCCTCACACCGTGAGGACCCCGTACGGGTGCGTATCGTCGACCGGATCCCGGAGTCGTTCCCGATGGACCGAGTGGGGTTCCACCCGGAGTACGAGAGCGAGAACTGGACCGCGTACAAGGACCACCGCGTGGAGTTCGAACGGGTGATAGACCCCGACGAGACCGTCGAGACGGTGTTCGGGATCCGCGACGACGACCCCGACCTCGACGGGTTCCTCGGCACGCCGGTGATCGAACACGTGCCGGTCGGCGAGGAGATCGAAGACGTCCTCGGCGCCGGCGACACGGACGCCGTCCGAGAGGTGCTCTCCGGCGACCGCGCGACGCTCCCCGGAATGGCGGAAGAGGACGAACTGTTGGCGGGAGACCCCGCGGAGTCCGGTGAGGGCGCCTCGGCCCGCGATCCCGGCCCGGAACCCGCGGCGGAACCGGAACCGGAGGCAGAGAGCGCCACGGAAGCCGCCGCCGGCCGCGAAACCGAGGCCGATCCTGAGCCCGACACCCCCGAGCCGCGAACGGTCGCCGACAACGGGACGGCCGCGGTGTCCCCACATGAGGGGGAATCGGTCGGCGCCGCGGTCGAACCCGAGGCCGGAGCCGAAGAGACAACCCCTGCCGATGAGCCCGACGAAACGCCCGAAACAGACGACACAGCCGCCGAGTCGGCCGTCGAAGACGAGCCGGAAGTCGCCGACGAAGACGGAACGGAAGCCGACGAAGACGGAACGGAAGCCGACGAACTCGACGAAACCGACGAGACGGACGAGGCGAGTCTTCCGGGCGAAGGCGGTCTCGCGGCCGCGTTAGCGGCCGAGATCCGCACCGGGGCGGCCGACGAGGAGGACATCGAGACCATCGAGAGGGCGTTCGACGCGAGCGTGCCGCGCAGCGTCGACGTGCGGATCGCTCGACTCCAGTCGAGCGTGGCCGACATCGAGGCGTACGCCGACGCGCTCGCGGAGTTCATCGACGGCGAGGGGACCGCCCGAGAGATCCTCGACGGGATCGACGAGCGTGTGGACGCCGTCGAGTCCGAGGTCGACGCCCTCGACGATCGCCTCGACGACGCGGAAGACGATCGCGAGGAGATCGAGTCGGACGTCGCCCGCGTCGACTCCGCGGTCGCGTCGACCTCCGACGCGGTCGATGCGGTCGACGAGCGCGTGGAGACCGTCGAGACCGACCTCGATGCGGTCGAAGACGACGTGCGCGGCGTGGAAGACGACGTACAGGCGGTCGAAGACGACGTGCGCGGCGTGGAAGACGACGTACAGGCGGTCGAAGACGACGTACAGGCGGTCGAAGACGACGTTCGCAGCGTGGAAGGTGACGTGCGCGGCGTGGAGGACGAGGTCGCGTCCGTCGAGGAAACCGTCGAGTCGGTCCGAGACGGCGTCTCGGCCGTCGAGAGCGACGTCGAAGACCTCGCCGACGACGTCGACCGGGTGGAGGGGACGGCGGACGCCGCCGCGGAGACGGTCGACGACCTAGGCGACGACGTGGAGACGCTGTACGAGGAGGTCGACAGGGCGGCCGAACGCGCCGAGAACGCCGAAGAGCGGGCCGAAAGCGCCGAGGACCGCGCGGCCGGCGTCGCGGAGCGCGTCGACGACGTGGAGTCCGGACTCGCCCGCTTCGACGAGGAATTCGACGACCTGTGGGACGACCTCGCGGAGGTGGACAGCCGGCTCACCGACATCGAGGACCGGCTCGGAGAGGACCTCGACGACGTTGCCGCCGAGCTAGATGAGATCAACGACCACCTCGACGAGCTCGACGAGTTCCGTACCCGGCTCAACGAGGCGTTCGGCCCGTAGCCGCTCCGTTTCGACGATCGAGCGGCGACGCCGAACGCCGTCGGCGGCACCCCGGTTGAAAAACGCAACCCGTTTTACGCGCGCGGTCGCAGATGGGGCAATGACAGACCCGGTCCCGGTCGCCGTGCCCCGGAAGGGGCGCCCGCTCGAAGCGGTCTTAGAGCGGATCGCGACCGTCGCGAGCGACGACCGCCTCGACCGGCTCGCGGACGGCGTGAGCAACACGCTCCGATACGAGAAGGCCGTCACGAAGGGGTCGGTCGACGCCGACGAGGGCCCGTACGAGCGGCTCGCGGAGTACTCTGACCCGACGACGGCGGCCGAACCGGAGTACACGCTGCTGCGCGACGACCGGGACGGCAAGCCGCGGCGAATCGTGTTCGACGCCGCCACGGTGGATCTCGGCGACGTGACGGTCAAGCTCGTCGGCCGCGAGGAACCGTTCCGTGCGCTCCGAACCCACGAGTTCGCGCTCGGATTCGACTCCGCCGACCTCGTCTTAGAGGAGGTCGTCGGGATCCGAGGGGGCGGACTCGGCGACATCTCGGACATCAACGACCGGATCGACCCGGTCGACACCGACGTGCGCGTGGTGACCGGTCTCGGTGACACGGTGTACCACACGCTGATGGGACGCGAGGACCGACGCAGACCGGGAGAGACGTACGACCGCGCGTATCTGGCCGACTACGAGGGGTCGCTGTGTATCTCGCCGCGGTACGAGCGCCTCGTCACTGCCGTGTTAGGGACCGACGCGCTCGACGGGGTGGAGTTCGTCTACCCGGAGGCCGACGAGGAGGAGGAGGCGGCGATAGCCAGGGTCGGTCTCGGCGTCTACCTCACCGTCACCGGCTCGACGGCGCGCGAACACGGACTCGCCGTCGGGGAACACCTCTTCCCGAGCGAGACGGTCCTGATGCGTAACGCGGCCGAGGCCGACGATTCGGTCTCCCGCGTCCTCTGGGCGCTCGAACGAGAGGCGGCCGACTCGGAGATCCGCGTCTGATACCAGAGATAGTATAGCGGCATGAGATGTACGCGTTCGAGTCGCGACGACGTCCGGCGCCGATGTGTGCCGTTTCGAACCGGCACCCGCCGAGTACTATCGCCAGTTACCCCAGCGTTCTCGCACTACGACTCTCGTCGCCGCACCGAACGGCTCGCGCAGAGCGGGGAAAGCGATTGGGCCGACGGACGACATCCGGGGCCGATCAGATTCACATTGCCGCCCGTTGGGAATCGCGTGTCCCAATCGAATATCTTGGATTGTATAACTAGTGGTTGGAACTAATGGTGCTAGAGAGTTGGATAATAAACTCAACCCGGCCAAAATGTGGTCCTGCTCACTGAGATAAGGTCACTTATCCAGAAATCTAGGATAGATTGAAGTCACGGCAGCGAGAACGGTCGTCCGAGAACGATGGGAGGCGATCGACAGTCGGTGAAGACGTACGTGCCGACGGAACAGAAGGACGTGTGGCGCGACCACGCCGACGAGCTCGACATGTCGCTGAGCGAGTTCGTCAGGACGATGGTTCAGGCCGGGCGGAGGGGGTTCGCGCCGACCGGATCGGAAGGTCGGGAGGAGCCCCCTTCCGAGCCCGCCGACCCCGGGGGTAGCGACCTCGAAAAGCGCGTCCACGCGGCTCTCGAATCGGGGCCCCGCTCGTGGGACGAACTCGTCCAAGCGGTGGTCGGCGACGTGGAGGACGAACTGGAGGAGACCCTCGACGAGCTACAGGAGCGCAATCGGATCCGGTACAGCGGCCGAGAAGGGGGGTACGTGTTGACCGATGAGTAGCGCGAGAGCGTCTCCGGACCCCGACGACCCCGTCGGCTACTTCCTCGAAGACCTCACCTACCACGGAAAGACGGACCGGACCAGGGCGGCGTACGAGCGCGTTCTCCGGCGGTTCGAGGCGTTCTTGGACGACGTTGATCCGGAGGCCGCGACGCACCGCGACTGTATGGCGTTCGTCCACTCGCTGCGGGGTGACGTCGCCGACAGCACGGTCGCGACGTACGCGGCGTACCTCCACCGGTTTTACGGGTACATGACGGAGGTAAAGGCCTTCGACGGTAACCCGATGACGCTGGTGATGGAGGAAATGGACGAGACCGTCGATAAGGACCCGGCCCGCCGCGACGTCTCGGTCTCTGCGATGCGCTCGTTCGTCGCCGGAATCCGGCACCCGCTCCACCGCGCGCTGGTGGTGACGCTCCTCAAGACCGGCATGCGGGTCGGCGAGCTGTGTAACCTCGACCTGCGAGACCTGTCGGTCAGCGACCCGGACCTCCTCAACGCGGCGTACTCGCTCGGGGGACGCCCGGCGCTGTCCGAACGGCCGGACTCGATTTTCGTGACCGCCGAGGCGACCGTCGGCGAGGAGCTGAACGGGGAGGTGCGAACGGCCGCGAACAAACGGAAGCGCGGGACGGTGATCCCGGTCGACGACGAACTCCGCAGAGCGCTGAAGGCGTGGCTCGCGGTGCGTCCGGACTCGCCGTCGCCGGCTGAGCCGCTGTTCGTCGGCACCGCGGAGGGATGGGGGGAACGATTGGAACCGCAGGCGGTCAGACACGTCGTCGAGCGGCACGCCCGCGAGGAGGGGTGGTACCGGACCGGCGGCGGCGCCGACGAGAACGTCACGCCCCACTACTTCCGCCACTTCTTCACGACGCACCTCCGCGACAGAACCGGCGACCGCGGAGTGGTTAAGTACCTCCGCGGCGATGTCGCCGACGACGTGATCGACACGTACACGCACAACTGGGGGGATCAGGTCCGGGAGGTTTACGAGGCGAACGTCTACCGACTCTTCGCGTGAGAGTGGTTCCAATTTCGTCGTCCCAGTAGCGACTCGTTTCGTTCGAGCGCAGCCACGTAAATCGTATGTGGCTATATCCAAACGGTGGGGCCGGTCGCGAAGATACCGGGGTGGTCGCACACGAGCACGGTGGGCTGAACCCTTCCGAAAATAGTCGACGGCGCGGCCGGCCGCTCGAACGGTCCGCGTGTCGACTGACGGCGAAGCACCGTGTCACTCACATGTCGGAAAAAAACGGTGAGGCAACGACGATGGCGCTCCTGAGAGTGCCGCCCTCACCGGCCTGTCCGTCCTCGCCGGGACGGCGGTCACCGCCATCCTCTGTGTCGGACCCCGACGGCTGTCCCGCGCGGCGAACGGCTTCGGCGACCGCTCTCGCGACGTAGCCTCGTGCCTCGCGGCGGCGCCGGCGGACCGCGAGCCGGTACCCGGCTCCGGCGAGCGGTACGGCTGGGCGCTCGCGGAAGGGACCGGCGCGGCCGCGGCGCTCGGGGAGCGCGCCCGCGACCGGGGCGGCGACGTAGCCGCCGAGCGATTCCGCGAGCGGCGCAACCGGTTCGTCGACTGCGTCGACACGTACCGTGGCCCGGCCGGGCCTTGGTACGAGAAGCTCTCGCCCGCGGGGAGCGGCGGCGGCCCCGTACCGCCGGAGCCGCCGGGCGTCGAACCAGACTACCACCCCGCGAGCGCCCACTTCGAGAGCTGGCGCTCCGGGTGCGGTGAGCGCGGAGAACGGCTCAGGCGACCGAAAGGAAAGAGTGGGCGCGGTCCGCCCGACGGTCACTCCTCGTCGAGGAGGCTCTCGACGAGAGCCTCAGGGTCGAATCGCGTGATGTCGTCGTACCCCTGCCCGGTTCCGAGGAAGAGGATCGGTTTCCCGGTGACGTACGCGACCGAAATGGCGGCACCACCGGAGGAGTCGGCGTCGGCCTTCGTCAAGATTGCGCCGTCGATCGCGGCGGCGTCGTTGAACTCTTTCGCGCGGTTGACCGCGTCCTGCCCCGCGACGGCCTCGTCGACGAACAGCGTCATGTCCGGGTCGACGACGCGGTCGATCTTCTCCAGTTGGGCCATTAGGTCGTCGCTCGTGTGGAGCCGCCCCGCCGTGTCGCCGAGGACGACGTCGACGTCGTTCGCCTCGGCGTACTCGACGCCGTCGTAGATGACGGCCGCCGGATCGCCGCCCTGGTCGTGGCTGATCAGGTCGCGGCCGAGCCGGTCGGCGTGTTCGCGGATCTGCTCGTTCGCGCCCGCGCGGTACGTGTCGCCGTTCGCGAGGACGGATGAGTAGCCTCGGTCACCGAGCCACTCGGAGAGCTTCGCGATGCTCGTCGTCTTCCCGACGCCGTTGACGCCGGTGAAGACGATGGTGACGGGTTTGTCGGCCTCGGCGATCCGCTCTTCGAAGTCGAACTGTCCGACGGCGATGACGTCGAGGAGGGCGTCGTGGAGCGCAGACTCGACGAGTTCGCCGGTCGTCTCGACCTGCTTGCGGGACTCGCCGAGCATGCTCTCGCGGACGCTGTCGAGGATCTGCTCGGCGACGCTCATCTCCACGTCGCTCTCGAGCAGCGCCATCTCGAGGTTCCACAGCGGCTCCTCGAGGTCCTCCTCCTCGATGATGATGCGCCCGGTCGCGAACGCCTTCGCGCGCTGGAAGGTACTCGGCTCGTCGTCGTTCGACGACTCGTCCGAACCGCCCGCGTCGCTGTCGACCGCCGAAGGGGATTCCGCGGTCGCGTCGGCGCCGCTCTCAGCGGTCGTCGCTTCCTCGGGCGGGGCCTCGTCCTCCTCGGCCTCCGTCGACTCCTCGACGTCCTCGCGGAAGCCGGAGAGCTTGTCTTTCAGTCCGTCGAACACGGTATAGTCTCCGTCTTACTCCCCGTCGCCTTCCTCGGCCTGCTGCATCTGCTGCATCTGCTGTTGCTGCATCTGCTGTTGCATCTGCTGGGCCTGCTGTTCGAGCTCGTCGCTCTCGGACTCCAGCTCGTCGACCTCCTCCTGCGTCTCCTCGATCCGGTCGTCGAGCGCCTCCTGCTTGCGCCGGAGGACGTCGATCGCGTCGCCCTGCTCCTGCTCCGCGGAGTAGTTTCCGCCGAGCGAGACGATGACCTCGTCGATGTCCTGGACCTCCGCGCGGAGGTAGGCGCCGCCGCCGAGCGGGACCTGAACGGTCGCGCCCGTGTCGAGGGTCTTGATGGCCTCGACGGCGTCGTCGATGTCGGCCTTCTCCTCGCGGTAGTCGGCGATTTCGCCTTCGAGGGCCTCGATCTCCTCGTCGAGCGCCTGGATCTCCTGTGAGAGCTGCTGGAGCTGCTGTTGTCCGCCGCCCATCATGCCTCGGACACCTCCTCGATCTCGATCTGGGTGCGCTTCCGGTTGTGCTGGCTCCCGACCGTGGTGTAGATCCGCTCGCGGGCGAGGTCCTCGTTCTCCGCCTCGATGTCCTTCGTGAACGGCTGGTCGCCGTCTCGGCTCTGGAACCGTCCACTCACCGTGTAGGTACTCATGTTCCCCGATCCGGCAGGGACAGGGAAGTATCTTCCTAAAAGGCGACAGGCGGCCGCGTCATCGCGGACCGCCCGCGACGACGGCCGTCACGGCGTCGCGTCACGGAAATCGTGTGCCGAGGGAGGTCATCCCGAGAGGTCCGCGCGGCGGAATCGGACGATAGCGATCGCGAGGAGGACGGCCGTCGCGGCGAGCAGGACTGCGGCGCCCGTGAGGTCGTACTCGCCCAACACCAACACCGCGGAGGGGTCGTAGTGGGCCGTCGGGCTGACGTTCCCGGCCGCGGCGTAGTCGGTGCTGGCGACGAGGGAGTCGAACATGAACAGCGCGAACAGTCCCCCGAGCGCGACCCGCTGAGCGACCCCCGGCCGCGAGAGCAGCGTCGAGACGGCGATACCCGCCGCGACGCACGCCACGTGATACGGCACCGCGAGCGCGTGGACCGCCGCGAGGCGTTCGACCGCGATCGTCTCGCCGACCGCGACGACGCCGACGTACGCGACGACCGGCAGCACGACATTGAGGAGGACGACGAGCGGAACCAGTCCGAGAAACCGACCGATCACGACGTCACGTCGCGCGACGGGCGCCGACAGCGTCAGGTCCATGCGACCGGAGGCGATGTCCCCCGCTATCGTCCCGCCGGCGAGGTACGCCAGGTACAGCCCGACCAGCAGGAGCCAGGCGAACTGGTAGAACTCAACCGCGAGGAAGCCCTCGATAGATGAGATGGCGATGATCCCGAACGCCTCCCGGACCGCGGGCGGGAACGCCTCGACGTACGCGTCGAGGTCGACGTCCGCGGTCGCCACGGACGGGAAGAACGCGAGGAACACCAACAGGAACGAGGAGAGCAGGCCAGTCAGCACGACCGTTCCGCGGGCCCGGCCGGCGGCGTCGTACCGTGCGATCGCGAGCCACGGGGTCGCGCGGTCGCTCATCGCTCGTCACCCCCCGATTCGGCGGTCGGATCCGCGTGCGCTCCGCGGTTGGTCGACGCCTCGGCCTCCTGACGCTCGCCGCCGCCGATCGGTCCCGGAACGTCGCCGTCGTAGAACGTCATGAACGCCTCTTCGAGCGGCGCATCGACGACGTCGAGGTCGAGGACGGTGTACCCCGAGAGCAGGTCGACCAGCGCGTCGTACTCGCCGGTCCACGTGAACGAGACGGTCTCTCCGACGCGCAGATTCATGATCCCGCGGAGCTCGAAGTCGCCGCGATCGACGTCTTCGGCGACGCGGATCCGCACCTGCTTGCCGCCGCGAGAGCGGAGGTCCGCGACCGACTCGACCGCGACGAGGTGCCCCTCTCGGAGGACGCCGACGCGATCGCACAACGCCGCCACCTCGCCCAGCACGTGGGACGAGAGGAGGACGCTCGCCCCGTCGCCGACGCGCTCGCGGACGAGGCCCGCGAACTCCTCTTGAATCAGCGGATCGAGTCCGGAGGTCGACTCGTCGAGCAACAGGAGTTCCGGGTCGTACATGAACGCGGCCACCAGCGCGACCTTCTGCCGGTTTCCCCGGGAGAGGTCGCCGATGCGGCGCGACTCGTCGAGCCCGAAGCGTTCGACGAGGCGGTCGCGACTCGACTCCCCGCGGAGCGCCGCTTGGTGGTCTAAGAACGCGCCGGCCGTACGGTCGCGGTCGAGCCCCGGATCCCCGGGGAGGTACCCGATCCGCTCGCGTGCGCGACGCGACGCGACCGGGTCCGTGGCGTCGCGCCCGAGGAGCGTCGCGCCGCCGCCCGTCGGCGACAGGAACCCCAAAAGCGTGCGGATCGCGGTCGTCTTCCCCGCGCCGTTCGGGCCGAGGAAGCCGAACACCTCGCCGTCCTCGACGGTGAAGGAGACGTCTTCGATCCCCCGGACGTCGCCGTAGTACTTGGAGAGGCCGCGGCACTCGATAGCGGGCATACCGTCCTCAACTCCGCTGTGGCTCTTAAATGTGGGAGTGAGGTTCGCGAAGCGAAGCG
>NZ_NEDJ01000031.1 GCF_002114285.1 Halorubrum ezzemoulense DSM 17463 | reverse complement strand
GTTCGAGGGGACGGTCGACGCGCGGGAGGCGGGGGCGGGCGGGCTCGCCGACGCCGTCGCCGTCGCGGTCGACGATCTCGTTGCGGCCGAGATGGTCGCGCGGGAGACGGGCGGGGTCGAGGACTACCGCCTCGTCGCGACGGCGGTCGGCGAGACGACCTCGAAGCAGTACGTCCGCCCGGAGACCGGCGAGCGGATCGTCGCCGGCCTCCGCGCGGCGGCCGACCTGTCCGAGGCGACGACGCTCACCGCCTTCGAGGTGATCTGCGACACGCCGGACATGCAGGACACCTACCTCGGCAACGCCGAGCGGGCCGACATCTACCAGTTCGCCCGGAGCAACGCCGCACAGCTGACGACGGACATGACCGACCCGGACGACTTCGAGGGGTGGCTGGAGTCGGTGAAGACCGCCCGCATCCTAGACGAGTGGATCGGGGGCGCGACCGTCGAGGAGCTGGTCGAGCGGTACCGGATCGGTCCGGGCGACCTCGACTCCCGTGTTGAGCGCGCGGAGTGGCTGCTGAGCGCGGCCGAGGCGCTCGGGGAGACGACGGGCGTGCGCGTTCCCGCGGTGTCCCGGGCGCGGTCGCGGCTGTGAGCGACGAGGGATGCCGGGGAAAAACGAAAGCGGCGGCGACGCGCGGCGGCTCAGTCCGCCGAGCCGACCGTGCGGTGGAACGGCGTCCGGGCGATGGTCTGGCGCAGTTCCGCGAGCGAGTCGCGGCCGACGTCGCTCGCCGCGGACATCACTGCGAACACCTCCTGTCTGGACACCTTCACGCCGGTCTCGGTGAGCGCGTCTTCCGGGCGGCTCCCGAGCTCTCGGAGGGTACCGACCGCGAGCAGGTACGGGACCGTCCACGCCTCCATCGTGTTCCCGTTCGACAGCGGCATCGTCTCCAGGTACGCCTGCGCGTCGTCGAGGAACGAGCGGGCGTAGTCCGCGGTCTGGCCGACGACCCGCGCGGACGACTCGCGGTTCTCGGGGTGGACAACGCGCTCCTGCTCGACGCCCTCGGCCTCGAGCCACTCGGCAGGGAGGTAGACGTTGTTCTCCTCGGTGTAGTCGTCGTAGACGTCCTTCGAGACGTTGACGAGCCGGAGGCGGAGGCCGAACTCCTCGGCGGTCTCCCGCAGTCGCGTCGCGCGCTCCTCGGTGAGGTCGCCGCGGGTGAGCAGGTTCGTGATGAGGTTGCCGACGGTGCCGGCCGCGTAGTAGCAGTACTGTTCCAACTCGTCGCGGTCGTCGATGCGGAGTCCGCCCTCGGTCGCGTGACGCTCGACGAACATCGCCATCCCGTCGACCATCTCCAACACCGGCGGGACGATGGCATCCTGGGCCTCCGGGTCGAGCTCTTCGAACGTCGCAGCGATCGTGGGCGCCTCGGCGACGACGGTCCAATCGTCGTCGCGCTCCGCGGGCAGCCACTCGTCGACCGACGCGCGGAACGCCGCGATGTCCGTCTCGTCGTCCGGATCGATCGAACGCCGGTACGTCCGCAACACGTCGCTCTGGGCGTCCGGCGGGATATGACCCGCGTCCTCGACCGTGTCGGCGACGCGGCAGAGGGGGTAGCCGACGCAGATCTGCGACGCCATCGGCTCCTCTAACACGTCGACAGTCAGCGCGAAGGTCCGCGAGACCCCCTGGACCGCCTCGTGACACCACTCGAGGTCGGCCTCGCCGGGGCCGTGTTTTCGTCCGCTCATTCAGTTGCCGGTATTTACGGCACAACGCATAAAAACCCTCGTGGAACGTCCGCCGGGCGTCGACCGCGGGACGGGCGGCCGAAATCGCACGACTCGACTCCCGTCAGCTCCGACGAACCGACGACCCGTGTACAATCGTGTGGAAACGGCTAAGTCCGCCCGGCCAAAGGCTCGGGTATGGAGTTCACGCTCACCGAAGAGCAGCGTCAGATACGCGACACCGTCGCGGAGTTCGTCGACGAGGAGGTCGTTCCGCGCGCGGCCGAGATCGACGAGACCGACGAGTTCCCCGCCGACCTGGTCGAGAAGATGGCCGACCTCGGTCTCATGGGCATGCCGTTCCCGGTGGAGTACGAGGGCGCGGGCCTCGACTACCACAGCTACGCGATCGGGCTCGAAGAGATCTCCCGCGGCTCCGGCGGGCTCGGGACGGTCGTCGCCGCCCACACCTCGCTGGCCGGCAACATGCTCTACGAGTTCGGCGACGAGGCCCAGAAGCAGGAGTACCTCACCGCGTTAAACACCGCCGAGGACATCGGCGCGTTCGCCCTCTCGGAGGCGGAGGCCGGCTCCGACGTGCCGGCGATGTCGACCACCGCGGAACGCGACGGCGACGGCTACGTCGTGAACGGCGGCAAGCTCTGGATCTCGAACGGCTCCGTCGCTGACACGGTCACCCTGTTCGCCAAGACCGACCCCGACGCCGGCCGGAACGGCATCTCCTCGTTCGTCGTGCGCCCCGAGGAGGACGACGGGTTCATCGTCGAGGGGACGGAGGACAAGCTCGGCGACAAGGGATGTCCGACCGCGGAGCTCCGGTTCGACGACATGTGGATCCCCGAGGACCGGCTGCTCGGCGAGGAGGGCGACGGGTTCGTCCACGCGCTGAAGACGCTCAACGGCGGGCGCATCACCATCGCGGCCCGGTCGGTCGGGATTGCGCGCGCGGCACTTAACGAGGCGAAATCCTACGCCCAACAGCGCGAACAGTTCGACCGCCCCATTTCCGACTTCCAGGCGATCCAGCACAAGCTCGCCGACATGGACACGAAGGCGCGCGCGGCGGAGCTGCTGATGCACGAGGCGGCCGACCTGAAGATGCGCGACGAGGACTACATCAAGGAGGCCGCGCAGGCGAAGCTGTACGCCTCGGAGATCGCCCGGGAGGTCGCCAACGAGGGCATCCAGATCCACGGCGGCTACGGCTACACCAAGGACTTCCCCGCGGAGCGGTTCTACCGCGACGCCAAGCTCTCGGAGATATACGAGGGAACGAGCGAAGTGCTCCGCAACACGATCGCACAACAGCTCCTCGACGAGTGAGCGGGCGGGGCCGCGCGGGCCACGCCCCTCAGCGGTCGTCTGGAGTCTCGCCCTCCCCGTCGCGGTCGCCGTCCGCGATGTCGCGATCGCCGTCCGCCGCGTCTCCGTCTGCCTCGCGCTCCTCGCCGGATCCCGGCCCGTGCGCCACGTCGGCGTCCGACGGGTTCTGGTCGACCGCGTACTCTCCGGTGTCGATCCGTTCCGCGGGCTCCGAGTAATCGCGATCGCTCGGCGAGAAGTCGGGCCGGACGACGCCGTCCTCGGGGATATCGAGGTCCTCCTCGGACGACGCCTCGCTCGCAACGTCGTCCGCCTCGGCGTCGGCGACCACGTCGTCGTCGGGTTCGTCGCCGGCGTCCTCGCTCCCTACGCCACCCTCGTCGACGCCGCCCCTCTCGTCTCCCGCGGGCTTCTCGCCTCCAGGGGGCTCCTCGTCTTCGGCGGGCTTCCCCTCCTCTGTGCGACTCTCGACGCTTCCGTCCGTCTCGTCGACTCCGTCCTCTCCCCCGTCGTCGCCGTCGAGCCATTCGAAGGAGTCGGCCCCGTCGCTTCGGCGGGCCGCGCCGGCGGTCGCGAGGCGCTCGGTGAGGGTCTGCTTCAGCGCCTCGGCCTCGCCGACCTCGAAGTCGGCGGCGGCCGCGTCGCTGCCGGTCAGCGAACCGGTGCCCGCCGTGTCGGCGACGATCGTCGCCACGCCCCACCGGCGCTGGAACACGGTCCGGCTGTCGATCACGTTCTGGATCCGGTAGTACGGGACGACGGCGACGGTCCGGCTCCAGAACCCGTTCCGCGTGAGGAGGTGGTCCTCGCCGACCCAGTAGCCGCGGTGTTTCCACTTCAGGTGCGCCGCGGGCGGGACGGCGAGGAGGAGGGCGGCCGCCCCGTACCAGGGGATCGACGGCGACACGTACCAGTTCACGCCGTACGCGATCCCGGTGAGGACGCCGACGATCAGCGTGTACCGGATGACGTACCGCCAGCGGATCCGCTTCGGCGGGCGGTTGAACTCCGGCGTCCCGAACGACTCGACCTCGTGTGCGAGCCGGTAGACGCGGTCGGTGGCGGCGATCGGGACGGCGGACTGGTTGCCCGACTCGCTCCCCTGTCCGGGGGCGTATCCCGCCGTCTCGATAGAGAGGCTCGCGTAGCCGAGCGCGCGCTTGGCGGGGTTGTCGGTGATCCGCAGCGCCTGGATCTTCTCCGTCGGGATCGACCCGCTGTATCGCCGGAACAGCCCGCGTTCGTAGCGCAGTTCGTCGCCGGCCCGCGAGAGCCGGAACCCGTAGTAGTTCGAGAAGGCGACGCCCGCGCCGATGAGCCACGACGCGATGAAGAGGGCCGCGACCCCGACGATCGCGGTCGCGGTCAGCGCGGCGGCCGAGGTCTCCGGCAGGAAGCTCGACAGCACCGGGAACGACCCGGAGCTGAGGAACGCCAGCAGCCCGATCAGGCGCCCGTCGAACGACAGCGCGCCGACCATGGCGAGCTCGCCGGGCGAGATGGCGAACAACACTTCCTCGTCGGGGCCGAACGCGTCGTCTCCACCGGGGTCGACCGCGTCGGCGTCGGTCCCCGACGCCTCGGCGTCGTCGTCTCGGCTGGCGCGTCCGGACTTCCGGCGCTGGACTTCGCGCTGGAGCCGCGTCGCCTCGTCGGGCGTGACGAAGCGGATCGACCCCTCGGTGCTGGAGCCGCCGGCGGTCTCTAAGTCGACCGCGGCGACGCCGATCGCCCGCTGAATCACGCCGCGGCTCACGTCGACGTTCTGGATCCGCCGGTACGGGATCTCTCGCTCGCGTCGCGAGATGACGCCGGAGGAAATGTCGAGCGTGTCCTCGGTGAGGACGTACTCGAACCGGCGGTAGTACGCGACCTCGTAGGCGAACGTGACGAGGAGGATGGCGGCGCCCCCGCCGACCGCCAACGGGAGCCCGAAGCCGCCGCTGTTCACGATCACGAACAGCGCGACGGCGGTCCCGGCCGCCTTCTGGAGCGCGCGGTACGGGACCGACTGCGGCGCCAGCTTCACACCGCGTCCTCCCCGTCGGCGCGGATCGCCAGCCGCTTCAACTCCTCGCGGAGGTCGCTCGCGCCGTCCGGCGTGAGTCCCGGGATCCGCACGTCCGCGCCCCGCGATCCGGCGGTGTACACCACGCAGGAGGCGAGCCCGACCGTCCGTTCGACCGGACCGCGGCGGGAGTCGACGTGTTGGATCCGCACCAGCGGTACCGTCGTCCGGACCTGCGTGACCACCCCGCGGTCGAGGTAGATCGCGTCCTCGCGGATCTCGTAGCTCCAGCGTCGGTACCGCAACAGCGCGTGGGCGACGGTGAGCGTCAGGACGACCCCCCCGACGGCGACCGGTGCCCACCGCGGGAGGTACTCGAAGTACGCGCCGCCGACGAAGGGAGCGGTGACGAGCGCAGACAGCAGCACCGCGCGGAGGACCCACACGACCTGGACTCGGGGATGGAGCGTCTGTGCCGTCATCGACGGTCCCCCGTCGCGTGTCCGTGTGTCATGTCCGCGGCTTGTTCCCCCCGACGTATAAGTCCGGTCGGACGTGGCCGGAAGGCTTCGACGTGCGAGCGCCGATCCGCGGGCGTCGATTGCCGTGATTGTTATCATCTATCAAAAGAGAAACTTGCCGAAACCAATATCACGAACGATCGAGTCGTGGTCGCCATGGCCGACGATCCGTTCGAGAACATGCTCGCCCAGATGGACCGCGCCGAGGAGTACGCAGACGTGGACCACGGGGTGTTCGAGCGGCTCAAGCACCCGGAACGCACGCTGAAGGTGACGCTCCCGGTGGAGCTGGAGTCCGGGGAGGTCGAGGTGTTCGAGGGGTACCGCTGTCAGTTCGACAGCGCCCGCGGGCCGTTCAAGGGCGGCGTTCGGTTCCACCCGACGGTCACGCAGCGAGAGGTCGAGGCGCTCGCCGGGTGGATGACGTGGAAGACTGCCCTGGTCGACCTCCCGTACGGAGGCGCCAAAGGCGGCGTGATCTGCGAACCGAAAGACCTCACCGAACGCGACCTCGAACGGCTCACCCGGCGGTACACCGAGGGGATCCGTCGGATGATCGGTCCCGAGATCGACGTGCCCGCGCCGGACATGAACACGAACCCGCAGACGATGGCGTGGATGATGGACACCTACTCGATGTACGAGGGGTACTCCGTCCCGCAGGTCGTCACCGGGAAGCCGCTTGAGATCGGCGGGACGCCGGGTCGCGTAGAGGCGACCGGTCGCGGCGTCTCGCTCGTCACGGAGCGGCTCTTCGAGTACCTCGACCGCGACCTGTCGGACGCGACGATCGCGATTCAGGGATTCGGGAACGTCGGGTCGAACGCGGCCCGACTCCTCGACGAGGGGGGCGCCAACGTGGTCGCCACCTCGGACGTGTCGGGCGCGGCCTACGACCCCGACGGGCTCGACGTGGCCGCGCTCGGCGCGCACGTCGACGCCGGCGGACTGGTCGAGGAGTATGTCGCGGGCGAGATCCGCGGCGGCGCGAGCACCGCCGACTCCCGCTGGGACGACCCCGACCAGATCACCAACGCGGAGCTGCTCACGCTCGACGTCGACGTGCTCATCCCGGCCGCCGTCGAGGGCGTGATCACCGCCGACAACGTCGACGACCTCCGTGCGTCGGCGGTCGTCGAGGCGGCGAACGGCCCGACGACCGTCGCGGCCGACAAGGCGCTCACCGAGCGCGACATCCAAGTCGTGCCGGACATCCTCGCGAACGCGGGCGGCGTCATCGTCTCCTACCTGGAATGGGTCCAGAACGCGCAGGAGTTCTCGTGGCCGCTGGAGACGGTTAACGCCGAGCTTGAGCGGCGCATCGGGAGCGCCTTCGACAAGACCGTCGAACAGTACGACACGAAGGAGCTCCCCGACCTGCGGACCGCCGCCTACACGCTCGCCTTGGAGCGCACCGCGAAGGCCCACGAGTACCGCGGGCTGTTCCCGTAGCCGGCTGGTCGCGGTCGCTTCCGGCCGCGGACGCTCCGCTCGGCGTCAGGCCCGCCTGATCCGGTCGGCGGTGACCGCGATCGGCTCGGCGTAGTGGAGGATCGGGTCGCCGTCGGGGGCCTCGAAGCCGTTCGCCGCGAACAGCGTGTTCGCCCGGATATCCGCCTCGGCCGGCCGCAGCGTCCACGGGTCGTGTTCGATCTTGCCCACGTACAGCCGCCCGCTCTCTCCCGCGGTGTAGAACCGGTAGTTCTCCAGTAAAAACGCCGGCAGCGACCCGATATCCGGGGTGAACGCCTCGCCGGCCGGCGCGTAGGTCGCGTCGAACCGCGCGTGCGGGACGCCCTCGTGGACGCGACGGCTCGCGAAGCGGACGGCGTCGCGCGCGTCCGCGTCGACGCCTCCCTGCCCCGCGCCGCCGCTCGCCGCGGTGCCCCGAACGTCGGTCTCGGCGCGGTAGTACGGGAGCCGGAACAGCCCGCGGGCGACCGCGACGCCGAGACGATCGTCGGCGTCGAGGCTGTGGAAGTAGACGCCGGGACCGTTCGGCCCCTCGACGTAGGTCCGGAGGTTGAGTTCGGGGAACGACAGCCCTCGCGGGACCCCGCGCGGACGGATGTCCTCCATCACGAACGGGACGACGCCGAGGTACGCGTCGCCGTCGTGAGTCGCGACCGAGAGCCCGTCGGGCAGCGCCGCGGCGACGGTCGACGGGTCGACGGGCCAGTGTGCGAACAGTCCGTCCCGCCACGTCATCTCCAGCCAGCGGCGACCGAGCATACCGATCTGTACGTGACGAGGGGGCAAAACCCGCACGACACCGGCGGTTTCGGACCCCCGCCGACGGTCACTCTCGCGGGCCGGCGTCGTCCCCGCGATCGGCCGCGGAGTCGGGCGCCTCCGGCGCGTCCTTCCACTCGCCGAGGCCGGACGGATCGAGGTGGACGTGGACGTCGCCGACGTCCTCCAGTCCGCGCAGGGTCGTGACGAGCTCCGTCTCCACGCTGTGGGCCTCTCGGAGCGTCATCTCCCCGTCGACCTCGACGTGGACCTCGACCTCTAGGTCGGTTCCGTCGTAGAACACGGTCAGGTCGTGGACGCCCTCGACGGCGGGGTTGTCGCGGAGGGCGGCGACCACGCGCTCGCGGTCGCCCGGCGGCGGCGCGCCCCCGACGAGGTACGTGACGTTCTCGCGGCCGATCTCGATCCCCTGGTAGACGACGAGGAGGCTGACGAGCGCGCCGGCGACGGGATCGAGAACGGGCACGTTCAGGAACACGCCGAACACGCCGACCAGGGCGGCGATCGTGGTGTAGATGTCGTTGAGACAGTCGACCGCGAGGGCGGCGAGCGCCGTCGAGCCCAGGTCGGCGTTCACCAGTTCCGTGTACCGATACAGCAGGTACATGTCCGCCATCGCGAACAGCAGCGCCCCGACGAGGAGGAGGCTCGCCCGCACCTCCACCGGGCCGACGAACCCGAGCACGGACTCGCGCAACAGGAGCAGCCCGAGGACCGCCACCGTCGCGCCGACGAACAGCGCCGTCAGCGGCTCGATCCGCTGGTGGCCGTGCGGGTGCGTCTCGTCCGCGCTCTCGTACCGCGATCCCCCCCAGACGAACACGACCGCGCTGGCGACGAGGTCGGCGACGGAGTGCGCGGCGTCGGCCAGCAGCGCCACGCTGTTGAACGCGAGCCCCGTCGCGCCCACGACGGCTATCTTCGCCGCGTTGCCCGCGACGTTCACCGCCGCGGCCCGCTGGAACCGAGCGCGGTCGTCGTTCCCGAAGGGACTCAACATAGCAGTCGGTGCGCCCGCGACCCTGTTAAGCGTCTCGCGTCGCGTCAACGCTCGCCGCATCGCCGGAAGGCGGCCGCTAGCGACGGCCGTCTCGCGCCCGAAGACTCCGTCGTAACGCCTAAGACCGAAACGCTCCTCGCCTACGGTAATGAATCACGATCTTTTCGCCCGAGGTGGTCCCGGTGGGCGTCGAAATTAAGGAAACGGAGGTGAGCGACGAGGATTTCGAGGAGATGAAAGGCTTCGTCCGCGACTACCTCGCGGCCAGCGTCGAAAGCGAGGACGACGGCGGGCGCATGCGCTGGTACCCCTGGCACTCGGCGTCGTACCGGTTCAACCACATCCTCAACGTCGTCGACCTCGCGACAGAGATCGCCGAGGCGGAGGGCGCCGACGTGGACGTGGTCCGCGTCGCGGCCGTCTTTCACGACGTCGCCAAGCTGGAGGCGGAGCAGGACGTCCACGCGGAGGCCGGCGCGCGCGTCACCCGCGAGTACCTCCAGAGCCGCGGCAACTACCCCGAGTCGTTCATCGAGGAGGTGTGCGGGGCGGTCGTCGACCACTCGTACACCGGCGACCTCGACGACGTGCCCCTCGAGAGCCGGTGTCTGATCGAGGCCGACGTGCTCGACAAGGTCGGCGCCAACGGCGCGGTCCTCATGCTGTTGCGCATGGGGTACGAGTCGCGCACGCACATGGACTCCGCGAAGATGGTCGACCGCGTGCTCCAGCGAGCGCACGACCATACCGACCGCGTCGTCTCCGACACCGCCGAGAGCATCGCCCACCAGCGGATCAAACGCGTGAAGTGGCTCCGCGAGTGGCTCGAAGAGGAGGTCTCCAAGATGGACGCCGACGGCGTCACCGACCGCTGAACCGGTCCCCTTCCTCCCGGCAGCCGCCGGAAACGAGGCCAGTCGCCGCCGAGAGCGAACTCAGTCCGCTTCGTCCGTCTCCACCAGCGGCAGGACCCGTTCGAGGTACCCGTCGATCCCGGCGCGGGAATCGTCGACCCAGGCTCCTCCGTTGGTCGTCGTCCAGCGGAACATCCCCCCGGTCGCGAACGTCTGGAGGGTCGCAACGACCTCCTCAACAGGTACCGATGGTGGGCTGGCTCCCGCTGCGTGCCCGTCGGGCGCCTCCGTCTCGGCCGCGGCCTCGCGGACGAGCCGCTCTAGGTACTCGCCGAAGACCCGGTCGCTGCGGTCGAAGTGCTCGCGGTACGCCTCGTCGTTCGCGGCCTGCGCGCGGAGCTCCGTCATCACCGTGACGAACTGCGCGTCCGGTGCGTAGGCGCCGTCGAGGGACGCGGGATCGACCGCTGCCGTGAGGTAGATGTCGAGCTCGTCCCGGGCCGAGCGCTCCGGAGGCGCCTCGGCGCCGTCGCTGTTCGCGCTCGGAGCCGACTCGTCGACCGGCTGCGAGTCGCCGCCGCTGACGGGCGGGGGGTCGCCGCTGTCGGAAATCGAGGCCTCGAACTCGTCGAGCAGGAACCCCATGAGGTCGACGAGCAGGTCGTCTTTGCCGTCGTAGTGGTGGTACACCAGCGACGGGCTCTTGTCGAACTCGTCGCCGATCCGCTGGATCGTGACGCTCGCGTACCCGTGCTTCCGGAGCGCGCGGAACGCCGCGCCGAGGATCGCTTCCCGCGTGTTCGTCGGCTCCGCGAACGGTCCGTCCATGTTCTGGATACTGGCGCCGACTATATATCGGCCCTGATTGAACGTTCATTCAACACGCTTATGTCGATGGCGACTGACAGGAACCTATGACTCGTCACGCTCCGCCGCGGTACGACCGGTCGCCGTTCGCGACCAAACGCACCCCAAGCGACGGCGGAGGTGACCGATGAGCCGGCCGACGCGGCTCGCGACGGCCGCGCTCGCCGTCGTCGCGGCGAGCGCACTGCTCGTCGGCGTCTCGCTCGCCGGCGCCGCGGCGCCGAGCGCGGGCGCGCCGTCCGGCGGCGACGTCGCCGCGTTGTCGGGAGTCGACGGTCCGACCGCCGACGGCACCGTCGCGCAGACGGAGTCGAATCCGACCCCCAGACAGGTCCGCGGGTCGCCCGTGCTGGAACTGTTCGCCACCCAGCGGACGGTTCCGAGCGGCGCCGAGTCGACCCTCACGATCGACATCGTCAACACCGGCGAGATGTCGATCGGCAACCAGCTTGACTCCCGCGTCACCACCGCTCGCGGGCTCACCCTCGAGATCGACGACGGCGGCGTGCCGATCGACGTAGAGGACGGCAAGATCCCGGTCGGAGACGTTCGGACCGCCGCGAGCCCGGTCTCCGTGCCGCTCGACGTGACGGTGCCCGACGACGTGCCCGACGGCCGGTACGAGGTCGAGGCGACGGCCCGCTACCGGTACACCTTCGAGATCATCCCCGAGTTCAACGACCACAAGGACCGCCGCGGGATCGAGGACTTCGACCTGACCATCGTCGTCGACGACGGCGCCCGCTTCGCGGTCATCGAGACCGACACCGACGCGCAGGTCGGCGGCAGCGGCGACGTGGCCGTCACGCTGTCGAACGTCGGCGACGAGACCGCGCGCGACGCGGTCGTCTCCGGCACCACGACCGCGCCCGGCGTCACCCTCGGGCAGGGCGGCGGGCAGGCGTTCGTCGGCGACTGGGCGCCCGGCGAGAACCGGACGGTGACGTTCGACTCCTCCGTGGCGGAGTCGTTCCCCGGCGGCGCCTACGCGCTCTCCTCGACCGTCGACTACCGCGACCCGAACGGAATCGACGCGACCGCGGCGGCCGCCCGCGCCGGCGTCGTTCCGATCCGTGAGCAGTCGTTCGCGCTGCGCAACGTCTCCGGCACGCTCGAAGTCGGGTACTCCGGCACGGTCTCCGGCACGATCACGAACGAGGGCCCGCTCGACGTCGAGAACGCCGTCCTCGTCGCGGACTCCGGGAGTAACCGCGTGAGCCTCGGCGAGAGCCGGTACGCGCTCCCGACGATCCCGGCCGGCGAGTCGGCGACCTTCACCTTCGACGCCGACGTGAGCGGGAGCGCCGACCCCGGCCCCCGACAGTTCCGGTTCACCACCGAGTACGACAGCGGCGACGCGACGCTCTCGGTCGAGAAGACCCGCCGCGTCGAGGTGGCGCCCCGGCAGCCCGAGTTCGAACTGGCCGTCGAGAACGCCACCGTCACGGCGGGCGAGACCCGGCGAATCAACGCCACGATCACGAACCGGCGGCCGGAGACGCTCTCCTCGATCAACGCCGGACTCTACGCCGACAGCCCGCTGACGGCGGTCAACGACGAGGCGTTCGTCGACGAGCTCGAACCCGGCGAGTCCGCTGAGATCTGGTTCGAGGTGTCCGCCGCTTCGGGGGCGAGCGTCGAGGACCACCCGATCGAGCTCGACTTCCGGTACGAGGACGAGCGGGGCAACGACCGCATCTCCGACATCACGCAGGTCCCGGTCACGGTGACCGCCGCCGTCGACGACGGCGGGCGCCCCGTCGGCCTGATCGCCGTCGCCGCCCTGCTCGTCGTCGCCGCGGCCGGCGGCGCCGTCTGGTACCGACGGCGGTGATCCGATGAGGGGACACGCCACCGTTCGCGCGACGGAGCGCCACCGCCTTCGCTTCCCGTCGGCCAGCCTTCCGTCGCCGACGAGTGAACGTCGGACAGCGGGGCGACCGTGACCGCCGTCGACCGGCTGATCGAGGAGATCGACCGCGTCGTCACGGAGCGGCCGCTGGCGGTCATCGCGGTTTTCATCCTCGTGACCGCCGCGTTCGCGGGCGGTCTGACCGGCATCGAGACGAACGCCGGCACGGACCAGTTCACGCAGGACATCCCCGCACAGCGGGCGCTCGACGACATCGACGAGGAGTTCGAGACGTCGATCGGCGGCTCCGCCACCTCCGCGCAGGTGATCGTCTCCGACGACAACGTCCTCTCTCGCGACGCGCTGCTACGAACCTTGGAGACCCAACACCGGCTGGCGTCGCGGTCGACGCTCCGGGTCGCGTCGACGTCGAGCCACGCCGACGCGGTCGCCCGACAGCTGGACTCGACCGCCGCGAGCGCGGCCGAGCGACGCGACGCCGTGGCCGAGGCGACGCCCGCCGAACTGCGGGCCGCCATCGCCGACGCCGACGCGACGGGCGCGATCGCGGCGCAGGTGTCCGTCGACTACAACCCCACCGCGCAGGCGGCCGACACCGCGATCGTGGGGATCACGTACGACCTTCCGGCGTCGGCGACGACGGCGCGGGTGACGGAGCTCCAGACCCGCAGCGTCGACGTCGTCGACTCCGTCCCGGGCAACGTCGCCGGCGAGAGCGCGATCCTCTTCGGCGACGGCGTCCTCCAGTCCGAGATAACCGCGCTGTTGACCGACACCGCGATCATCGTCTTCCCGGCGGCGCTCATCCTGATCGTCGGATTCCTGATCTTCTCGTACCGCGACCCGTTCGACATGGCGATCGGGCTGTCAGCACTGCTCATGTCGCTCCTGTGGACGTTCGGGTTCATGGGGTACGCCGGGATCCCCTTCTCCAACTCGCTCGTGACGGTGTTTCCGCTCCTGCTCGCGGTCGGGATCGACTTCGGCATCCACATCGTCAACCGCTACCGCGAGGAGCGGGCGACCGGGGCTGGGATCGAGCGGTCGATGCGGACCACGACCGACCAGCTGCTCATCGCCTTCCTGCTGGTGACGATCACCACCGTGTTCGGGCTCGTCTCCAACGTCGCGAGCCCGTTCGACCCCAACCGCGACTTCGGGATCGTCGCGGCCGCCGGGATCACGTTCACGCTGATCATCTTCGGCGTCTTCCTCCCGGCCGCGAAGGTGTTCTCTGACCGGTGGCGCGAGGGGCTCCCGATCCCGGAGTTCGGCGCGAGCGCGCTCGGCACCGGCGGCTCGCGGATCGCGCGCGTCCGCCGCGTCGGCGTCGACCTCTCGCGGATCGCTCCGGTCGCGGTCGTCGTGCTCCTCCTCCTCGGCGGCGCCGCCGGCGGCGCCTACGGCTCCGGCGTGGACACGGAGTTCTCGCAGGAGGCCTTCTTCCCGGATCAAGACCGGTTGGAGACGTACGCGGAGCTGCCAGAGCCGTTCGCGCCGACCGACTACACGTTCCTCGACGTGCTGACGCTGTTCGAGGAGGAGTTCGAACAGGACTTCGTGGGGTCGGTGACGCTGTACATCGACCAGTCGGTGAGAGACGACGACGCCCTAGAACTGATCGACCGGACCGCGCGGAACCCGCCGGAGACCTTCGCGACGACCGACGAGCGCCGCGCGCAGGCGACGAGCGTCGTCACCGTGATCGACGACCGCGCGTCGCGTGACCCCGAGTTCGCGGCGTTGGTAGAGCGCAACGACCGCCTCGGGAACGGCGTGCCCGACCGCAACGTCGACGAGGTGTACGACGCGCTCTTGGACTCCTCCGCGGAGAGCCGCGCCCGAGGATACGTGGCGGCCGACCGCGGCAGCGCGCGCGTCGACTTCACGATCAAACCTGGCGTCGACGACTCCGAGGCGGTCGCCGACGTGCGCGACCTCGCCGAGCGCACGCCGCTCGAAGCGGTGCCGACCGGCTCCCTCGTGGTCAACGAGGCCGTGATCGACCTGCTGACCGAGTCGGCGATCCGGAGCCTGTTCGCCGCCTTCGGGCTCACGGCGCTGTTCTTGGCGCTGTCGTACGCGTACTTGGAGGGGAAGGCCGTCTACGGCTTCCTGAACCTCGTTCCCGTCCTCGTCACCGTCGGGCTGCTCATCGGGTCGATGCGGCTGTTCGTCATCCCGCTGACGCCGATCAACGCCCCCATCCTCTCGGTGTCGATCGGGCTCGGGGTGGACTACACCGTCCACTTCGTCCACCGGTTCGTCGACGAGTATCAAGAGGGGCTCCCGATCGACGAGGCGCTCGACGTCACCATCGCCGGGACCGGCGGCGCGCTCACAGGCAGCATGCTCACCACGGTCTCCGGGCTTGGCGTCTTGTGGCTCGCGGTGATCCCCCTGCTTCGCGACTTCGGCGTCCTGCTCGCGCTGGGCGTGTTCTACGCCTACCTCTGTTCGATCCTGCTCGTGCCGTCCCTCGTCGTCGTGTGGGACCGGTACGGCTCGCGCGTCGGGCTCGGGCTCGACGACGGGCTCCGCGGTTCCGGCGCCGAGAGCGGGCGCTGACGGTCGGAGGGTTTCGCCGGGGGGAGAACGCGTTTCCCGTCGATCAGCCGACGACGCCGACGAGGAGCTGGACCGTGACGAGGACGAGGAACGCGGCGCCGGTCGCGAGGGTGCCGGCGGCGACGCCGTGCGCGTTTCCGAGTCCGCGGCTCCGCGTCGCGAAGTACGCGCCGAGGAAGACGAAGCCAACGAGGAGCAGCCCGACGATCAGGTACGCGACGTTCACTAGGGTGCCGGCGAGCCCCTCTGGGATACCGAAGCTCCCGACGCCGAGGATGATGCTGCCGCCGAAGAGGACGGTGACGCCCACGAACGAGATCGCCCACACGACTGGCGTCCGGGCGATGTCGCCGAGCGTCTCGACGATCGCCTCGTAGCTACCGCCGCCGCCGTCGCGACCGGGCGCCGCTCGCTTCGCGCCGATCTCGGCGACCGCGACGAAGGTGGCGACGACGAGGAGGCCCATCAGCCCCGTACTCAAGAGGGTTAGTGATGTCATGGATATCCGTTGTTAGGGCCTCCGTTCGCGCGTACAAATACCCTTCGACGCGCGAGTTCCCCGCGTTTCGACACGTGCGCCCGTGCCGTTCGCTGCGTGTCCCGCTCGACCGTCGCCGGGTTCGTCGGCGGAGCGGCTCCGGCTCCGCTCGGGTGCCTGAATCGCTGCCTCTCTCGTCCGATCGCCCGGCCCGCTACACAAGAGATAAGTGTACCATCGCCAAGGGAGGTACAAGGGCAGACAGACGAACATGATAGATCCAGTTATCCTACAACAGGGGAGTGACTGGCGCGCACAGGCGGAGGTCTTCGACGAGATCTTCTTCGTCTTCCTCGCGCTCGGCACCCTCGTCGGCACCATCGTCGTGGCGTACACGCTGTGGAACGTGTACAAGTACCGCGACGACGGGAACCGGTCGGACGAAGAGTTCGACGCGCCGGTCGTCGGCGAGCTCCCCACGGGACAGGGCGGTCCGAAAGCGAAGAAGCTCTTCCTCTCGTTCGGGTTGAGCGCGATCGTCGTCATCAGCCTCGTCGTGTACGCGTACGGGCTGCTCCTCTACGTCGAGGACGGACCGGACACCGGCGACGAGGGCGACATCGAGATCATGGTCGAAGGCTACCAGTACGGGTGGGCGTACGAGTACCCGAACGGACATACGGAACGGGGTGAGCTGATCGTGCCGGCCGACCAGCGGATCGACCTCAACATCACGTCGAGGGACGTGTGGCACAACTTCGGCTCGTCGGACTTACGGATAAAGTCCGACGCGATCCCCGGAGATCACAGCGAGACGTGGTTCGCGGTGAGCTCCGAGGACGTCGAGGCGCAAGGCGGGGAGGCGACCTACCGCGTCGAGTGCTTCGAACTGTGCGGCCCGGGTCACTCGCAGATGAAGAGCCAGATCACGGTCCTCCCGCAAGACGAGTGGGAGGAGTGGTACGCGGGAACCGGCAACAGCTCCGCGAGCGCCAACGTTCAGGCGCCCGGAGCCGGCGTCACCGCGCCTAGTGGGGTGAGCGCATGAGCGGACTCCCGCCGACGACCTCCGTCAAGCGGTGGCTCGTCACGACCAACCACAAGGACATCGGGATCCTGTACACGATCACCGCGCTGTTCTTCCTGCTGTTCGGCGGCGTGATGGCGCTGCTCATCCGCCTCCAGCTGTGGGACCCGACGAGCCAGATCCTCTCCGGACTGGCGTACAACGAGGCCGTCACCGCGCACGGGCTGATAATGGTGTTCTGGTTCCTCTCGCCGTTCGCGTTCGGGTTTGCGAACTACTTCGTGCCGCTTCAGATCGGGGCGGACGACCTCGCGTTCCCGCGGCTGAACGCCGTCTCGTACTGGCTGTACCTGTTCTCGGGCGTCCTGCTCGCGGTCAGCTTCTTCCAGGGCGGGACCCTCTCTGCGGGGTGGACGATATACGCCCCGCTCAACGTGCCGATGTACACCCCGAGCATCGGGTCGACCGGCGCGGTCCTCGCGCTCGCGATGTTCGTCACCGGCACGACGACGTCGACGGTGAACTTCCTCACCTCCATCCACCACTCCCGCGCCGAGGGGATGGGGATCATGGACATGCCGATGTTCACCTGGTCGATGCTCGCGACCGTGTGGATGATGCTGTTCGCGTTCGCCGCGCTGCTCGCGGTCGGGCTCATCCTCGCGGCCGACCGCGTCCTCGGCAGCGTCTACTTCTCGGCGACCGAAGGCGGGTCCCTCCTGTGGGGCCACCTGTTCTGGTTCTTCGGTCACCCCGAGGTGTACATCGTCTTCTTCCCGGCGCTGGGCGTCATGCTGGAGCTGTTCCAGACGTTCTCCGGGCGTCGCCTGGTCGGCCGGAAGTGGGTGATCATCTCCATCTGTCTGATCTCCGTCCAGTCGTTCCTCGTGTGGATGCACCACATGTTCCTGACGACGATCAACCTGGAGATCAAGACGCTGATGATGGCCACGACCATCGGCATCTCCTTGCCGTTCGACCTGGTCGTCTTCGCGCTGATCTACACGCTGATCAAGGGGCGGATCCAGTTCACGACGCCGTTCCTGTTCGCGTTCGGGGCGCTGCTACTGTTCATCCTCGGCGGGATCACCGGCGTCTTCCTCGGCGCCATCGTGCTCGACTACGAGTTCCGCGGCACCTACTGGGTGGTCGCGCACTTCCACTACGTGATGTTCGGCGGCGCGACGGCGCTGTTCGGCGGGGCCTATTACTGGTTCCCGAAGATAACGGGGAAGATGTACGACGAGTTCCTCGGGAAGCTCCACTTCGTGATCTTCTTCATCGGCTTCAACGCCGTCTACTTCTCGATGTTCCTCGGCTGGGAGACCCCCCGCCGGGTGTTCGAGTACAACCCCGAGTTCCAGATCTACCACCAGTTCGGGACGATCGGTGCCTTCGTGCTCGGGTTCTCGTTCTTCATCATGTTCTACAACTTCGCGAAGTCCTACGTCTCCGGCGAGCCCGCGGGCGATAACCCGTGGGACTACTCGCGGACGGCGGAGTGGGCGGTCTCCTCGCCCCCGCCGCTGGAGAACTGGCCGAACCGGCCGTCGTACGCCTCCGGGAAACTGGAGTTCGTGAAAGACTACGTGCCGGACGGCGGCCCCGCGATGAAGACCGACGACAACGGCGACGTCGCCACCGACGGCGGCGACAGTCACTCGGCGCACATCTCGGAGTACCCCTACTGGGACAAACACCCGAGTCACGCGAGCATCTGGCCGTTCGCCCTCGCGCTCGCGCTCGGCGTCACGCTGTTCGGCTTCTCCGGCTTCGCCGAAGCGGTCACCGTGGAGCTGGGTGAGACGGCGCTGCAGAGCAACGTCGTCATCTCCAACGCGATGTATCCGATCGCCATCGTGGCCGGCCTCGTCGGGCTCCTCTACACCGGCGTGAAGTGGGGACTCGAAGACTTCTACGCCCCGCCGACCGAGTTCGCCGAGCGCTGGCCGTTCAACGGCGTCGAGAAGGTGAAGCTGGGGATGTGGTTCTTCTTGGCCTCCGACGTGATCGTCTTCGGCGCGTTCCTCTCGGCGGCCATCTTCGTCCGCTACAACGCGGGCTGGATGACTTGGTCGCCGCTGACCGAGTCGCTGCCGGGGCTCATCAACACCTTCGTGCTGATCACCTCCTCGTTCACGGTGATCCTCGCGCTGGTCGCGGCCCGCCGCGAGAGCCGGCAGGGGCTGCTGGCGACGCTCGGGACGACCATCCTGCTCGGGTTCACGTTCATGGCCATCAAGCTGTGGGAGTGGAACCACGAGATATTCGACCGCGGCGTGACGATCTCGGCGAACGCCCACGGCGACCCGATTCAGGCGTCGATCTACTACGTCACGACCGGACTCCACGGGATCCACGTGCTGCTCGGCTTAGTGATCGCCATCTTCCTGTTCGTCAGGGCCTACCAGGGTCACTACCTCGACGACGAGCGGCCGATCGAGTACTTCGGCCTCTACTGGCACTTCGTGGACATCGTCTGGGTGTTCATCTTCCCGCTGTTCTACCTCTTCTGAGGTCGGTCGCGGTCCGGTCTTTTTCCTTTCGTCCACTCACGTAGCGTCGTCGCCGAGCGGCTCGGCGCACCACTGACAGAAGTCGACGGTCGGGTCGGTCTCCTTGCCACACTCCGGACAGCGCACGGTCTCGTCGCTCGTCGTCTCCGTTGACGGCGCGGCCGGGCCGTCGACCGTTCCGCCGGCGGTCGGCTCCGCGGCGTCGGCCGAGCGGGCCGCGTCGCGTTCCCGCTCGTGTTCGCGGTTGTTGCGGAGCGCCACGACGTACGCGTCGATGACGCTCGTGCCGACGACCGCGGCGGCGGGGGCCACGTCCCGAACCGGCGGGGGCTCGCCGGCGAGCACGCCGGAGATCGCCGCCTCGGGGACGAACACGAAGACCGCGGCGGTGACCGCGACGTACCAGCCGAACGCGCGGGCCCACCGGCGGAGGTATGCGTGGCCGAGCCCGGAGACGACGAGCGCGAGCAGGGCGGCGAGCCAGGGTCGCCGACGCGTGTGGTCTGTCATGAGCGCCCGTACGGGTTCCCGCCCCGAGAACCTACCCCTCTCTCGGAGCGTTTATGTGGCGGACGCGCCGAACCCGGGTATGTTCGGCGTTCCGCTCGGTGAGTTCCTCTCGGGGGTCGCGTTCGCGGTGTTCGGCGTCGGCACTTGGGGGATCGGCCTCGGCGTCGCGTACCTCCTGTATCGCCGGTGGCGCGGCGACGGGCCCCGCGGCGACGACTGAGCCGGCCCGTCGCCTTCCGGTTCGGCCACGTTTTTTACCTCGCTCATCGGATCTCGGGTATGACAGACACGGCGCTCGTCGTCGGCGGCACGCGGTTCATCGGGCGACACACCGTCGAGGAACTGCTGGCACACGACTACGAGGTCGCGATATTCAACCGCGGGAACCACGAGAACCCATTCGCGGACGACGACCGCGTGACTCACGTCGAGGGGGATCGGAAAGACGAGACCGCGCTGCGCGCCGCGAAGCTGTCGATCGAACCGGACGTCGTGATAGACTGCGTCGCCTATCAGCCGGCCGACGTGGAGGCCGCGACCGAGATCTTCGCCGACGTCGACGGCTACGTGTACATCTCGTCGGGATCCAGTTACGCGGCCGAGGAGATCCCCAAGCGGGAGGGCGAGACGCCGCTGGAGCCGTGTACCGACGCGCAGGCCACCGACGACGCCCACGAGACGTACGGCAATCGGAAGGCCGAGGGCGACCGCGCGGTGTTCGCGGCCGCCGAGGACGGCGTGTCCGCGACGGTGGTTCGCCCGTGTATCGTCTACGGGCCGCACGACTACACGGAGCGGCTCGACTACTGGATCGACCGCGTGCTCTCGCACGACCGCGTGGTCGTCCCCGGCGACGGACAGAACCTCTGGCACCGGGCGTACGTCGAGGACGTGGCGAGCGCGCTGCGGATCGTCGCCGAGCGCGGCGAGCCGGGCGCGGCGTACAACGTCGGCGACCGACGCGCGCTCACCCTACGAGAGACGTTAGAGACGATCGCCGACGCCGCCGGCGTCGACTGTGAGGTCGTCCCGGCGAGCGACGACGCGCTCGCGGCCGGCGGGCTCAACGCCGACGACTTCGTCCTCTACCGCGAGTACCCGCACCTGCTCGACACCTGCGCGCTCGCCGACCTCGGCTGGGAGTCGACGCCGGTCGACGAAGCGATGGCACGGACCGTGGAGGAGCACCGCGAATCTGACCGCGACGGGAGCGAGTGGGACCCCGGCCGCGAGGCCGAGGAGCGGGTCATCGGCGTGAAACAGACGCTCTGAGAGAGTGGTCTCGGCGTAGCGCGGAGCGACGTTCTCCGCGGGCCGGAGCGTGTCAGTACGCGGCGTCCCACCGCGTCGGCTTCCGGCGGTTGCCGCAGTTGCGACACTCCATCCGGTCCATCGTGTCGATCGCGACGTCCGTTCCCTCGCAGTTGCCGCAGAGGTAGCCGTACCGGCGCTCGTGGTCCGCGTCGACGTAGGCGACGTAGAACGGCGCCAGCGACCCGCGCTCGCTCTCGTCGAAGGCGACGTGGACCCGGTCTCCGTCGTCCGTCTCGTAGATTGCCTCAGAGATGCCGGTGAGGCGACCGATCTGCTTCCGGTACTCCCGTTCCGCGAACGGCTCGCCGCCGATGTCGACGTCGCGCTCGCCGGCGAGCTCGTACCCCTCTCGCTGGTAGAACGCCGTGCCGGCCTCGTTGTCGGCGAGGACGCGCGCCTCGATCCGGTCCACGTCGGCATCCCGGAGCGCGGACTCGACCCGTTCGAGGAGCGCGGAGCCGATGCCGGACTCCCTGTGGTCGGGGTGGACGTGGAGCCAGTCGATCTCGCCGACCCGCTCGCGGCGGCCGACGACGTAGCTCTCCGCGAACCCGACCACGTCGCCGTCGACGGCGGCGACCGGGAACACCGCGTCGTCGTCGTCGATGTCGTCCCCGAGGTCGTCGGCGTCGTACCACTCCTCGACGGCCTCGTCCAGCAGCTGTTCGCCGACGGCGTGTCCGTACGACGCCACGAGCGACTCGCGGGCGACCGACCGGACCGCGTCGACGTCTTCGACCGTTGCGGCGCGTAGGTCCATGCGGACGGATCACGCTCCGGCTACAAAAAACTCGGTCGGCGTTCCCGCCGTCGGCGCGACTGCTCCTCGACTCAGACCTCCCACGTCTCCCGGGTGTAACACATCTCCCAGAACGCGTGTTCGAGGCGGGCGCTCCGCAGGAACGCCGCGCGCATCGCGTCGCGCTCGCCCGGGTACGCCTCGCCGTACCGGTCCACGAGGTCTCGCATCCACGCGACCGTCTCGCGGAACGCGTCGCTGTTGTACTTCTCGATGAACGGCGTGTACCGGTGGGTCTCGGTCGCGAGGCTCGCCATGTGGTCGGCGACGTCGAGGTACCCCTGCCCGCACGGGTAGATCGCGGCCGCGATCTCCGCGATCGACCCCTCGTGGGCCGTCCGGACGAGGAAGTCGGTGTAGGCGGCGCAGGTCGGCGCCTTCTCGACCGCGTCGAGGTCGTCGACGGAGAGCCCGTAGTCGGCGGCGAACGACCGGTGGAGGTCCATCTCGTCGTCCAGCGTCGCGTGCGCGGTCGACGTCAGCCGCCGCGTCGTCTCCTCGTCGTCGGCCTTCGTACCGGCGAGCGCGAAGACGCGCGCGTAGTCGAGCAGGTACCGGTAGTCCTGTTTCACCCAGTGACGGAACGCGCCCTCGTCGAGCTCACCCTCCGCGAGTTCAACGACGAACGGGTGTCGCTTCTGTGCGTCCCAGATCTCTGATCCGGCCTCGAGGAGTCGGTCGCTGAAACCCATCGCATCGGCCCCTCGTCTTGCGGCGGGTTATAACTAACTAATACCACTAGGTGGTGGCAGCAGAAAGACCATCGTCGGGAGCGTGCTCGGTCGAGCGAAAACCCGGCGAAAGTGCCGGGAAAACGGTTCGGAGGCGTTCGAGCGAGAAAGAGACGCCGCGAGTCGTTACGAGATGGAGTACGTCGCGGCCGCCATCAGCAGCATGGTGAGCGCGAGCGCGAGCCCCATCAGGTAGGTCAGCGAGCGGTTCTCCCACTTCAGGTGCTGGAAGTACGCGACGATGAGCAGCGTCTTGACCGTCGCGATCACCAGCGTGCCGCCGAGCGCCTGCGCGTAGGTGAACTCGATGAACGACGTCTCGAAGAGAGCGAAGTTCAGCGTCGCCGCGACTAGGAGGGCGACGTATATCGCCGAATACATTTTCACGGAGTCGTGCGCCATCTTACTCACCCCTTCGTCCCTGCGCTTAAAGAATTAACCATCCGGGGTACCCGCTGCGGCGACGGCGAGGTCCGTCTCGGCGTCTCGGATCCCGAAACGCCTATCAGCGCGACGACCCCATCTGCGTCCGGTCGCAGCCCCGACCGGTACCCCTCGTGACTCCGCTCGAACCGACGGACGACCTGCTCGAATCGCTGTACGTCGTCAACAAGGTCGCGAAGCAGTTCGCCGACGAGGCCACCGCCGCCTACGAGCGCGGCGACGTGACCGAGAGCAACGTCCGCTCGGCGCGGAAAGACGCCCTCTACCGGCTCAAAACCGCCGTCCTCTCTAGGGTCGTCGCGTACGACGCCGACGGCGTCACCGGCGAGTACCACGCCATCAACGGCGACGTGTGGCTCTTCCTCACGGTCGGCGACTGGCACTTCCACCAGCCGCCGCACGCGATCGGCGGCGACCTCACCGACGCGATCGCGATCTCGAACTCGCCGGCGGACCCGATCGACGCCCCCTACGAACGCGACGCCAGCGTGGAGCGCTCGGAGCGCACGCTGGAGGAGGCGCTGTCGCGGCTCGCCGAGGCCGGCGCCAACGCCAACGACCACCTCGCGCGGCCCACGGTCACCAGCGAACGCGACCGGATCGTTGACGTGCGCTGGTCGTTCCTCTCGTGAACGCCGAGCAGGCGTGAAAAAATCGCGCTGGCGTTCGAACCGCGCGAAGTGGGCCGCTTACGCTTCGACGACTTCGATGGCGCCGAGCATCCCGTTCGCCTGGTGGGGGGTACACTGGTACAGCTGGATCCCCGTGTTGTCGAACGACTGCTCGAACGTGTGCCCCTCCTCGGAGACGGAGTCGCCGCTGTTGAAGTCGGACTCGGACCCCTCGACCGAGGCCACGTTGTGCGCGCCCCCGTTGCCGGTCCACTCCCAGACGACGGTCGTGCTGGAGTCGATGCGGATCGCCGCCGGCGAGAAGGCGAACCCGACGTCGCCGGCGCCGACCTCGACGGTCACCTCGTCCTGTCCCGTGAAGTCCATGATGGTGCCCTCGTACATCCGGGCCTCGGACAGGTACTCGTCTATCTCGCTCGGGACGTCCTCGACGGCGCTGCCGCCTCCGCCGGAGCCGTCGGAACCGTCCGACCCGTCGGAGCCGTCACCGCCTCCGGAGCAGCCCGCGAGTGTCCCGATGGTCAACGCGGCGCCGGTTCCGGCGAGATACCGCCGTCTGGACAGTTTATCAGACATCACTTTTCGTAGGGGTCGAAGCCTTACAAACCCCGTGATAGCTTCCGGTTCGCAGGAATTTCCCGAGCGGCTATGACTCCGGTCGGCGGGCGGTCGCAGCGCGCCGCGAAGGGCGGACTTATCGCCCTCCGACGCCTCGCGAGAGCCATGCGCGAGGACGCGCTCGCGACCCGGCTCGTCGAACACTACGAGGCGACGGTCGAGTCGCCGGCGATCCGGCTCGAGGAGCCGTACGACGCCGACGGGCGGCAGGGGGTCGTCGACCTCTTCGTCCGAACCCGAACGCCCGAACCGGTCGACCGCGTGATCGAGCTCAAGGCCGACGCCGCGGTCCGCCGCGCCACCGGCGCGAACGAGATCCTGCGCCAGTACCGCCGGATGGAGCGGTACTTCCACGTCGACGAACGCCACGCGCTCCGCCCCAAGCTCGGTCGCACCGAGCCGGGCGCGCGCTACCTCCTGTGTTTCGCGCCGACGCCGACCTGCGTCCACCACGTCGCGGAGAACCGCACGCTGTACGGCTCCATCGACCCGGACGCGCGGGCGGGCGACGTGCCCGCGGTCCGCACCGTCGCGTTCCTAACGGGACTCGACGGCGACCCCGTCGACCTCGGGCTCGTCTCCGTCAACGGCGAGGCGGCGTTCGGCTCGGCGCCGTTCCGGCGGGCGGTCCCTGAAGGCTCGCGGCTCGCGGAGAGCCTGCGCGCCGTCGACGACGACCTGATCGAATTCCCCTGAGGCGCGCCGAGCGCCCGGCGTCGCTGACTGACGACTCGCCCGACTAGAGGCCGAGTTCGCGCCCGATGACGACGTGCTGGATCTCGCTGGTCCCCTCGCCGATCTCCATCAGCTTCGCGTCGCGGTAGAAGCGCTGCGGCGCGAAGTCGGTGGTGTAGCCGTAGCCGCCGAGCGTCTGGACCGCCTCCTCGGCGACCTCGCGGGCCGCCTCGCTGGCGTCGAGTTTCGCCAGCGCCGACTCCCGGGTGACCGACTCCCCGGCGTCGTACTTCGTCGCCGCCCGGTGGGTGAGGAGTCGGGCGCGCTCGATCTGCCGGTGCATGTGGACCACCTTGTCGCGGACCGCGTCGAACTTCGATATCGGCTTGCCGAACTGCTCGCGTTCGCCGGAGTACTCCTTGGCGGCCTCGTAGGCCCCCTGCGCAAGCCCGACCGAGAGCGCGGCGATGGAGATGCGCCCGCCGTCGAGCGTCTTCATCGTCTGTGTCCACCCCTCGCCCTCCTCGCCGAGCAGCCGGTCCTCCGGGATTCGCACGTCGTCGAAGCTGATCTCGCAGGTCGGCGAGCTGTTGAGCCCCATCTTGTCCCAGACCGTCGTCACCTCGAACCCGTCGTCGTTCTCGGGGTCGACGATGAACGTCGAGATGCCGTCGTAGCCGGCCTCGGGGTCCGTCACCGCCTTCACGAGGACCGAGTTCGCGACGTTCGCGTTCGTGATGAACTGCTTGGTGCCGTTCAGCACGTACTCGCCCGCCTCGGCGTCGTACTCCGCGGTCGTGTCCATGTCGGAGGCGTCCGAGCCGCTCCCGGGCTCCGTGAGCGCCCACGCGCCGAGCCCCTCGCCCTCAGCGAGCGGGCGGAGCCACTCCTCCTTCTGTTCGTCGGTGCCGAACAGGTCGATCGGCTTCGCGCCCAGAGAGGTGTGCGCGGCGTACGAGAGGCCGATCCCGCCGGAGACGCGGCCGAGCTCCTCCGTGACCAGGGCGTACATCAGCTGGTCGCCGCCGAGCCCGCCGTACTCCTCCGAGACCGGAATCCCCATCATGTCCAAGTCCGCGAGCGACTCGAACACCTCCTCGGGGAAGCGGTGTTCGTCCTCGATCTCCTGGGCGATCGGCGCGATCTCCTCCTCGCAGAACTCTCGGACGGTGTCGCGTATCATCCGGTGTTCGGCGGGTACCTCGAAGTCCATGGGCAAGAATTGCGACGCGTGGGCATAAACGATGCGAACGACCGTGATGGACTGTGGCGGGGTCGGCAGTGTCGCCCCGCGCCGACGACTTATCAGGCGCCGCCGCGAGCCGACGACTTATCAGGCGCCGCCGCGTGCCGTCGGTATGGAGTTCCGCGAGCTCGTCCGGGGGCGCGTCGACTGGCCCGACGTCGAGCGCGTCGCGCGCGAGCTGGCGGACCGGTACGACCGCGATACGATCCGGGTCCGGTTTCTCGACGCCGACAACTGGCTGTCGACGCCGATGGTCGTCGACGACGACCTCTTCGTGAAGGTGATCACCCGGCAGAACACGCTCGTCCACGCGCTGTTCACCACCGGGCGGAACCTCGGCGCGGTCTCGTCCGGCACCGAGGGGTTCTTCGAGCGCCACGAGACCCCCTACGAGATGGCGCGTCACGAGCTGGAGGCGACCCGCCGGGTCCGCGAGCTCGGCGTCAACGCGCCGGAGCCGGTCGAGGCGTTCGAGGTCGGCGACCTCGGCGTGCTGGTGTTGGAGTACCTCCCCGAGTTCCGCACGCTGGGCGAGCTCGACGCCGACGCCGTCGCCCGGCTCGCGCCAGAGCTGTTCTCGACGCTGCGGACCGTCCACGACGCGGGGCTCGCGCACGGCGACCTCCGGGCCGAGAACGTCCTCGTCGCCGACGGCGACCTCTACGTCATCGACGCCACCCGCGTGAGCGAGGACGGGCGCGAGGCCGCTCGCGCGTACGACCTCGCGAGCGCGCTCGCGGCGCTGGAGCCGATCCTCGGCGCGGCCGACGCGATCGCCGCCGCGCTGACGAGCTACTCGACCGACGAGCTGCTCGCGGCGCGCCGATTCCTCGACTTCGTCGCGATCCGTCCCGACCACGACTTCGACGCCGCGGAGCTGACGGGCGAGCTCGAGAAGCGCACGGCGTGAGACGCCGCGAGAAAGCGGACCGACCGGAGACTCAGCCGCCCAGGTACAGCTGCGAGACCTCTTCGTCGTTCAACAGCTCCTCCGGCGTCCCCTCGAACCGGACGGTCCCCTGGTCGAGGACGTAGCCGCGGTCGGAGATGCCGAGCCCCTTCGTCACGTTCTGCTCGACCATGAGGATCGCCGTGTCCATGTCGTTGACCTCCTTGACGTCCTCGAACACGTCGTCGGCGGTGTTCGGTGCGAGCCCCGCCGACGGCTCGTCGATGAGCAGCACGTCGGGCTCCCTCACCAGCGCGCGGGCGAACGCGAGCACCTGACGCTGGCCGCCGGAGAGCGTCTTCGCCTTCGAGCCGCGCTTCTCGTCGATGATCGGGAACCGGTCGTACAGCGTCTCGATGACTTCCTCGAGGCTCCCGTCGCGGGCGACGCCCCCCATCCGGAGGTTCTCGTCGATCGTCAGCGAGCCGAACACGTTGTCGGTCTGGGGGACGTAGCCGATCCCCTCGCGGACGATCTCCTCGGGCGCCATCCCGCCGATGTCGCGGCCGTGGTACTCGACGGTCCCCGTCCACGGAGTCAACATCCCGAACGCGGTCTTGAGCACCGTCGACTTCCCGGCGCCGTTTGGCCCGACGAGACAGACGATCTCGCCCGGGTCGAGCCGGACCGAGCAGTCGTCGAGCACCTGCACCTCGCCGTACCCGCTGTCGACGCCCGACAGCGAGAGCACGGGGTCGGTTCCGCCGTGAGGCCCGTCCGCGGCCCCGGTCGTGTCGTCTGTCATACCGTCGCTCATCTTCCGCCTCCGAGGTACGCGTCGATGACGCGGTCGTCGTTCCGGACCCCCTCCGGCGTCCCCTCCGTCAGGACGTGTCCCTGATCCAAGACGACGATCGGGTCCGCCAGGTCCATCACGAACTCCATGTCGTGTTCGATGAGCAGGAACGTCGTTCCCTGCTCGTTGAGCCGCCGGATCTGGCCTTTGAGCTTCTTCGCCAGCGTCGGGTTCACCCCCGCCACCGGCTCGTCGAGCAGCAGCACCTCCGGCTCGGCGAGCATCGCCCGCGCGAGCTCGACGAGCTTCATCTGGCCGCCGGAGATGTCGGTGGCGGGCTGGGTCGCGAGGTGGTCGATCTCGAAGTCCTCCAGTATCCGCTCCGCCTCGGCGAGGTTCGCCGACTCGCTCTCCGCGACCGTCCCCGGCGAGGTGAAAAGCGTGAGGAACGACTCGCCGGGCTGTTTCCGCGGGCCGACCAGCATCGCCTCGCGGACCGTCATCCCCTCCAGCTTCCGGGGCGTCTGGAACGTCCGGATGAGCCCGTGTTCCGCGACTTGGTACGGCTCCATGCCGGTCACGTCGGTCCCGTTCACCTCCACGGTCCCGCCGTCCGGCTCGTAGAAGCCGGAGATGAGGTTGAAAAGCGTCGACTTCCCGGCGCCGTTCGGGCCGATGAGCCCGGTGATGGTTCCGCGCTCCACCGCGAACGTCGCGTGGTCGGTCGCCGCGAGCCCGCCGAACGACTTCTGGAGGTCGTCGACGCGGAGGACCGCGTCCTCCTTCGGAAGCGCGCCCTCACTCATCGTCATCACCTCCCTTCCGCTCGCGGACGCCGCTGTCCGGCGTCTCGGGCGTTCCGCCACCGCCGACCGCGCTCGGCCAGATCAGCTCCCGCTGCGGCGGGAGGACCCCCTGCGGCCGGTAGCGCATGACGGCGACGATGACGACGCCGATCAACAGCAGTCGCAACGGCGCGGGGTCGATCGGGAGCGCCACGTCGTTCAGGAAGCGCGTCCCCTCGCGGATCGTGACGATGACGATCCCGCCGAACAGCGCTCCACGGTTGGAGCCGCTGCCGCCCAAGATCACCGCGACCCACGCGTAGAACGTCGTGATCGGGTCCAAGTCGCCCGGCCCGACGTAGAGGTTCAGATGCGCGTAGAAGACGCCCGCAAGCGCCATTATCAGGCTCCCGAGGACGAACGACTGCATCTTGAACGAGTAGGTGTTCTTGCCCAGCGCCCGCGCGAGGTCCTCGTCGGAGCGGATCGTGCGCAGCACGCGCCCCCACGGCGATCGGTGTGCGCGCCGGAGGACGAAGTACGCCGCGCCCGCGAACGCGAGCACCAACAGGACGTTCAGCGACGCCTGCCAGAACGCCGTCTCCAGGATCACCGGCGACCCGGGGATCACCTCCAGCCGGAGCCCCGGCATCGCTTCCGGGAACGTCGAGAGCACCGGCCACCCGTCGAAGAAGCCCGGGATGCCGCGCAGCCCCGCGCTCCCGTTCGTCAGCCAGCGCTCGTTTAACACGATCAGCCGCACGACCTCCGCGAGCCCGAGCGACGCGATGGCGAGGTAGTCGGCCCGGAGCCTGAGCGTCGGGATGCCGATGAGCAGCGCGAGCGCGAGCGCGACGACGAGCGCGACGGCGAGCCCGACGAGCGGACTGAATCCGCCGGCGATCGGCGAGCCGCTCGCGGTCATCAGCGCGGTGCCGTACGCGCCGATGCCGAAGAACGCGGCGACGCTGAAGTTGATCAGTCCCGTGAACCCCCACTGGGCGTTCAGCCCGAAGGACAACAGCGCGTACATCCCCGCCAGCCCGACGAGGAACAGGAAGTACGTCGGACCGAGCGCGCCGGTGAGCATCGCGACGAAGAGGAACAGTACGAACGCGACGCTGACGCCGAGCACCCACCCCTCCGGGCGGGAGAGGTCTGCGAACGCCGCTTTCGGGTCGTCGAGGAGGCTCACGTCGCGCCCTCCCCGGCGATCCCGTTGGGCCGGACCAACAGCACGACGACCATGATCACGAACGCAATCGCGTTCGCGTACTCGATGGTGATCATGTTCTCGATCACGGTCGCGAGCCAGTTCGGACGGATCGGTAGCGCCTCGACCACGTTGGAGAAGAACGGCGTTAGCTGGTTTATCATGCCGATGAGGAACCCGCCCGCCATCGCGCCGTAGACGGAGCCTATCCCGCCGAGGATCACCGCCGCGAAGATCACCAACAGGAGGTTAAAGCCCATCCGGGGCGCGAGCTGATTGAACAGTCCGAGGAACACGCCGCCCGCGCCGGCGAGCCCGGCGCCGATGACCCACGTCCACAGCTTGACCCGCTTCGTCCGGATACCGCTAACCCGCGCGAGGTCGGGGTTGTCCGCCATCGCGCGCATCTTCCGACCGAGGTCGGTGTACTGGAGCAGGACGTGGAGCCCGACGACGAGCGCCACCGCCGATCCGAATATCGCGACGTCGTGGAGCGTTATCCGGACGCCGTACGGCACCAGCGGCTCGATCGGCCGCAGCGGCCGGACGTCGAACCGGGTGAAGTCGGAGCCGAACCGGATCTGGATCACCGCGCGGTAGATGAACGCAATCCCGATCGACGTGATCAGCAGGCCGATCGAGTCGACGTCGAGCGGCTCGTAGATGAGCTTCTCCGTGGCGACCGCCACGACCGCGGCGACTGCGATCCCGACGACCAAGGCCAGGAAGAAGCCGTACGGGAGCCCCAACACCGCGCCGCCGAGCCCGCCGACGGCGCCGAAGGTCACGAGCGCCGAGTACGCACCGATCGTCATCGTGTCGCCGTGCGCGAAGTTCGCGAAGTCCGCGATGCTGTACACCAGCGACAGCCCGATGCTGCCGAGGACGATGATGCTGCTGAACACCAATCCGTTAGCCAGGTATCCGAGGACGGTCATCGGTCGGGATTAGCCTTCGATGAAGTCGATGCCTTCGTACGCGTGGTCCTGGACCTCCAGGACCTGAAGAAAGCCGATCGGGTCCCCGTTCTCGTCGAAGTCGATGGGGCCGCTGACCCCCTGGTAGTCGACGTCGTCCGGTCCGCCGCCGTCCGCGAGGATCCCGCTCGCGGCCTCGAACGAAGTCACCGTCTCGCCCTCCGGCCCGGAGACGCGCCGGACGGTGTCCTGGAGCGCCGCCCCCGTGAACTCGTCCGCGGCCTGGATCGCCAAGGCGGCGTTGATCACGCAGTCGTACGCGTACGCCGCCCACGAGGTCGGCTGCCGGCCGTACTCCGACTCGAAGGTGTCCGCGAACGACTGGTAGTTCTCCTCCTCGACGGGCGCGGACGGAACGACGATCTTCATCCCCTCGATGCTCCCCTCCGGGGTGTTCTCGAGCACGTTGTCGCCGGAGACGGAGTCGGCGCCGTAGAACTGCGCCTCGTACCCCGAGGAGAACACCTCGTTGACCATCGTCGCGAACTCGGCCTGGTAGGTGATGAACAGCCACGCGTCGGCGCCGGAGCTGTTCATCTCCGAGATGACGCTGGAGTACGACTGCTGGTCCTGATCGTGCGGCGTGTTGTAGACGACCTCGCCCTCGTACGCGTCGACGAACGCGTCCGTGAGGCTCTGGCCGTAGTCGTTGTTGACGTAGGTGATCGCAACCTCGTCGTAGCCGTCGTCGCTGATGAGGTTCGAGAGCGCGAGCGACTGGCTCCGCCCCGACGGCGACATCCGGAGCAGTCCCGGGAACTCGGTGAGGTTGAGCCCGGTGGAGTTCTGGCTCAGCTGAACGACATCCGTTCCTTCGATGACGCTCTCGTAGATGGCCAGCGAGACGCCGGAGCCGACCGCGCCGATCAGGAACGGCACGCCGTCCTGATTGACGAGCTTCTGGGCGGCAGCGATCCCGCCCTGGTTCTCGCTCTCGGAGTCCTCGACGACGATGTCGAGGTCTCGCCCGTTAATGCCGACCTCGTTGACCATCGAGAGGGCGAGGTCGACGCCGCGCTGGTTCCGCTCGCCGAACGCCGACAGCGACCCGGTCTGGGAGTCGACCATCCCGATCTCGTAGGCCTCGGTCGAGTCGCCGCCGTCGCCGCCGTCGCCGCCGTCGCTGCCGTCACTGCCGTCGCTGCCGTCACTGCCGTCGTCAGTCGTGCTGAGACAGCCCGACAGTCCGACGAGTCCCGCACCGCCGGTCAGTTTCAGCAGCGTCCGCCGATCCGTCATGCCCGTGGTATTCCGTGACATATGTTTCCGATAGTCCCGAGCACATTCGGCTACCTTAACCCCGACCCGTCCATGGTCGGTGAGCGCGCGGCAGATCGATGAATCGGCTGGTAGTGGGACTGAAAAAATTTTATACAGGAATATGTCTTCGGAACAATTGGTCGGGTGCCATTATATACCGCTCCGGATCCGCAGTGATCGCATGATCCCGCCCATCGCGAGCAACTTTGTCGCCGGGGAGACGCCGGAGGCGGCGCTCGCTCACGTCGAGGGGCTCAACAACCGCGGCGTGGCCGGCATCCTGAACCTGCTCGGCGAACACTACGAGGAACGGCCCCCCGCCGACGCCGACGCCAACGCGTACGTCGACCTCGTCGAGGCGATCGCGGAGCGCGGCGTCGACGCCTGCGTCTCGGTCAAATCGAGCCAGATCGGCCTCGACATCGCCGACGACGTCTTCGAAGAGAACCTGGCGCGCATCGTCGAGGCGGCTAACGCGCCGTCCGCGACCGGGCCGGACGGGACGGGCACCTTCGTCTGGATCGACATGGAGGACCACGAGACCACCGACGTGACGCTCGACGCGTTCGAACGGCACGCCGTCGAGACGGACGGCAACGTCGGCGTCTGCGTACAGGCGAACTTGAAGCGGACCCGCGAGGACCTCGAACGGCTCGCCGACCTCCCGGGGAAGGTCCGACTCGTCAAGGGCGCGTACGACGAGCCGGCCGAGATCTCCTACAAGAAGAAGGCGCGCGTCGACGAGTCGTACCGCGACTGCCTCGCATACATGTTCGAGGCGTTCGACGACGGCGTCGCTGTCGGGAGCCACGACCCCGCGATGATCGACTACGCGAAGCAGCTGTACGCCGACCACGGGACCCCCTACGAGGTCCAGATGCTGACCGGCGTCCGGGAGTCGGCGCAGTTCGAACTCGCGGCCGAAGACGACGTGAAAGTCTACCAGTACATCCCGTACGGCTCCAAGTGGTTCTCCTACTGCTACCGGCGGATCCGGGAGCGCAAGTCGAACGCCCTGTTCGCGCTGCGCGCGATCGTCGGGAACTGAACGAACCGGGGCAAAGACCGGCGATCGGGCGCTACGACTTATCAATCGGCGTGTGAGTTTTGCGTCCGCCGTTTATCAGCGATTGAACGACCGACGACGGACGCCTCCAAATCCCCGGCCGCTCGGTTATAAATGGTCGCTAGCAGATCGGCGGCAAACAGTTCCAAGGCCCCAGTCGCGAGGACGGCGCACGCTCGCTGCGGTCCTCAGTCGCTCGCTTCGCCCGCTCCTTGCGGTCCTTACGTCACCTGCGCCGTCCTCGCGACTGCCCCTTCGAGTCCCTACCCGACCGCGACCGCACGGCGCCTCACGCCTCCCCAACCTCGTCAGTCGCCGTCGCTTCGCTCCGGCGACTGACTCCCTCGCGCGTGCTGACTCGCGGCCGCCGATAGCGGCCGCTCGCAGGCACGCGCCACCGCCTTCATTCATAACCAATCGGCGCTGTCGCTCGCGGATATTTAAATACCGTACCGCGCTCGACGCGCTGTAACACTCGCTCCGCAGTCGACACTGCCGTTCACGGGTCCAGTAGCTTCGACTCCGCCTTCCGCAGGTGTTCGAGCAGCGTCGTCTTCGAGACCTCCATGTCGTCGGCGAGCTCGCGCGTCGACGCCTCTCGGGGCCACTCGTAGTAGCCCGCTTCGCGGGCGTGTTCGTACACCTTCCGCTGTGTCGTGGTCAGCGTGTCGAGCCGCTGCTCGCGGGGGGTCCGCCCGGCGTGGCCCGACGACGACATCGACTCCACCGTCACCTCCGCGCCGGCCGCCGCCTGAACCGCGTCGAGCGACTCCCGGATCTCGGTGCGCTCGCCGACGAAACACACCTGCCACTCCTCCCGTCCGCCCTCGATCCGGACCGGCGCGCTGTGGACGAAGCCGTGTTCCAAAAGCGTCGGACACACCATGTCGCCCGGGTCGTACTCCAAGAAGAACTCGCGGACGACGTTGCCCGGGGCGTCCCGAGCGCGCCCGAACCGCTCCTGTAGCTCCAAGAGGTTCCCCGCGCGGTCGGACTCGCGGATCGCGTCGAGCAACGCTTCGACCTCCTCGTTCGTGTCTCCGAACGCCGTGAACAGGCCGTTCACCGTGTTCGGCGCGTCGCTTTCGGCCATCGGTGAGTTGTAGATCGCGTGTGCGAGGACGCCGCCGCCGGTCTTTTTCGTCGCCTCGATCGCCCAGCAGTTCGGATGCCAGAGGTCGAGCGTGAGCCGGGTTCCGGCCCACTCGCTCGCCCCTTCTGGTTCGGTTGTCGCCATTGGTACCGCATGTTTGGCACTACATCACAAAGACCTTACCGACCATGGTAGGGTGGGTTATTTGGACGTGCCGACCGGATGTCTCGAACATGGCGCAGCCCTACCAGCACTACATCGACGGCGAGTGGGTCGACGGCGACGGGTCCGAGACCTTCGAGAGCGAGAACCCCGCGACCGGAGAGACGCTCGGAGAGTTCCGTCAGGGGACCCCCGAGGACGTCGACCGCGCGGCCGACGCAGCGGACGCGGCGTTCGAGGAGTGGCGCGAGCTCTCGCGGATCCAGCGCGCGGAGTACCTCTGGGACGTGTACCACGAGCTCCGCGACCGGACCGACGAGCTCGGGGAGATCGTCACCAAGGAGTGCGGGAAAGAGATCAGCGAGGGGAAGGCGGACGTGGTCGAGGCCGCGCACATGGTCGAGTGGGCCGCTGGCGACGCCCGGCATCCGAAGGGAGACATCGTCCCCTCGGAGATCCCCTCGAAGGACGCGTACATGCGACGGAAACCGCGCGGCGTCACCGGCTGTATCACGCCGTGGAACTTCCCGGTCGCGATCCCCTACTGGCACATGGCCATTGCGCTGGTCGAGGGGAACACCGTCGTGTTCAAGCCGGCCGAGCAGACGCCGTGGTGCGCGCAGATCATCGCAGAGATGTTCGACGACGCCGGCATCCCCGACGGCGTGTTCAACATGGTACAGGGGTTCGGCGACGCGGGCAACGCGATCGTCGAGAACGACGACGTCGACACCGTCATCTTCACCGGCTCGGCCGAGGTCGGCCACCACATCCAAGAGAAGCTCGGCGGCGTCGCCGGCAAGCGCGCCGCCTGCGAGATGGGCGGCAAGAACGCGATCGTGGTCACCGAGGAGGCGGACCTCGACGTCGCGGTCCACTCCGCGGTGATGTCCTCGTTCAAGACGACCGGTCAGCGCTGCGTCTCCTCCGAGCGCCTGATCGTCCACACAGACGTGTACGACGAGTTCAAGGAGCGGTTCGTCGAGGTCGCGGAGTCGGTCGCGGTCGGCGACCCCCTCGACGAGGACACCTTCATGGGGCCGCTCATCGAGGAGGAACACCGCGAGAAGGTCACCCGAAACAACGAGGCGGCCCGCGAGGAGGGCGTGAACGTGCTCGTCGACCGGACCGAGCTCGACGACGAGGAGATCCCAGACGGCCACGAGGACGGCTACTGGGTCGGTCCGTTCGTCTACGAGGCCGACGCCCACGCCGACCTGACGTGTACTCACGAGGAGGTGTTCGGACCCCACGTCGCGCTCATGGAGTACGACGGCGACATCGAGGAGGCCGTCGAGATCCAGAACGACACCGACTACGGGCTGGCTGGCGCGATCATCTCCGAGGACTACCGACAGATCAACTACTACCGCGACCGCGCCGAGCTGGGGCTGGCGTACGGCAACCTCCCGTGCATCGGCGCCGAGGTCCAGCTCCCCTTCGGCGGCGTGAAGAAGTCCGGCAACGGCTACCCCTCCGCCCGGGAGGCGATCGAGGCCGTCACCGACCGCACCGCATGGACCCTGAACAACTCGAAGGAGATCGAGATGGCGCAGGGCCTCTCGGCGGACATCAAGACGAAAGACGACTGATCCGTCCGGAATGACGTCCGGTGACGGGCGTCCGAACGCTTCTCACCCTGTTACGCCGCGAACCGCCGCGACCGTCTCTTCCGCCGTCTCCGCCGCCGCGAGCGCGCCGCGCGCCACGAGCCGCTCGCGCGGGCGCCCGACCGGTTGCGGCTCGGAGACGGTCTCGATCAGCTCGGCCTCCCGCAGGAGCCGTTTTATCCGCGTGAACGTCGAGGGGCTCCCGAGACCCGCGTCCTCGCAGGCCCGCCGGAGGGTGCGGTCGAGGGCGCCTTCGCGGGCGCCCACCGCGTAGGCGCGGATGCGGGTCTCCTCAGAGTCTGGACCCGCGGCTCCGCGCGAATCGGCGCCGACCTCGGCATCGAGCGCGCGGAGCACCGCCGCGGCGACCGATTCGTCACACCGCGTCGCGAACCCCTCGTACACCCGCCGTCGGCTCGGCGTCCGGAGCCGGTACGGCTCGGCCGCCGCGAACCGCGGCGCGTACCGCTTGCGGAGCGTGGCGTCGTCGCCGATCCGGTGCCACCGACTCCCCGCCCCGGGCGCCTCCCCCCCCGTCCCCCCCCCCCTCCCCCTCGCCCCCACTCAC
>NZ_NEDJ01000030.1 GCF_002114285.1 Halorubrum ezzemoulense DSM 17463 | reverse complement strand
GGAGTCGGGGTCGGCCGGGCGGCAGGCGTGGGTCGCCGCGAGCCGCGCGCCCCGGCGCGCCGGGTCGGTCCCCGCGGCCTCGCGCGGGGCGGCGCGGCGGGCGCAGTCGACGGCCGCGGCGGCGGCCGGCCACCAGCCGTCGGCGATCCGGGCGTCGGCGACCACCCGCTTGCCGACCCGCGCGCCCCGGCCCGCGGCCGTGACCGCCTGCCGGTCCGCGTCCGACGGAGACGCGACGTACAGCCCCTCGACCGGCGTCTTCCCGTCTCGGTCCGCGTACTCCCGGTCGAAGTCCTCGCGCGTCTCACCGTCGCGATCGCGTGCCTCGAACATCGCGCCGTCCTCGTTGAGCCCGCGGAGGTACTCGCCGTCGTAGCGCGTCGCCGCGACCACCCGGCGGGCGGTGACCGGGTCGCCCTCCTGCGGGGTCACGACGAACCGAGGCGCGTCGCCCTCGGGGGGCTCTCCGGGCCCGCCGTCGGTCGCCCGCTCGACGGTCTCGACGAGGTCGTCGACGACCGCACAGCCCGCCCGCTCGGCCTGCTCGCGCATGAGGTCGGAGAGGGTTCCGACGTCGACGCCGGCCGGGAAGCCGGGGTAGTTCTCGAGGTGCGCGCACCGCGCGAGCGACGACCGGCCGCGGTCGAAGACGGTCACGTCGAGGCCGTCGCGCGCGGCGAACACCGCGGCGGCGCAGCCGGCCGGCCCGCAGCCGACCACGACGACGTCGCGGTCGGCGGCCTCGGGCTCGGCGGGACCGCTCATTCGCCCCCTCCGGCGACGATCGAGGCGACCTCGCCGCGGTCGAACAGCTGTTCGTCGGCGGGGATCTCCGGGTAGTCGTCGCCGTGTTCGTACGTCGGCCACTCACCGAACCGCTCCGGGAACAGCTGTTTCGCGGTCATCTCCAGCTGGAACAGGTTCATGATCGGGCCCTGAACCGGATCGCCGGAGGGGTAGAAGCGGTCGTTCGCTATCGCGGAGAGGTCGCCGGCGACCGGGTGGTCCGACAGCTCCTCGCGGACAGCGCCCACGTCGTAGTAAGAGGCGATCCCGTACTGGTGGAGGACGACGTCGGGGTCGACCTCCAGCAGTCGCTCGTGGTCGTATGCCGTCTCGTAGGTGACGTCGTCGCCGGCGAACGCGTCGGGCACGTCGAACGGACGCACGTGCGCGTTTGCGAACCCCGGCTCGTCGGTCCGCGAGGGGTAGTATGTCCCGTCCATGTAGATGAGCGTCGCGACGGTCGGCCGCTCCTCGGCCGGGGGGAGGTCGCTCCGGATCGTCTCGATCAGGTCCTCGCGGACCGCGTCGAGCGCGGCGAAGCGTTCCGACTCTCGGAACGCGGCGGCGACCCGCTCGCCGATCTCGGGGAGGGTGTAGTACTCGTACCGGTCGCGGTACGCCTCGGGCGGCGCGGCGTGCCGGCGGCTGTAGCTGTTTCCGAACCACGGCCCGACGCGCTCCCGGACCTCGGCCACGTCCTCCTCGTCCCAGCCGTCGAAGGAGGCGAACAGCGCCGGGTCGGCCAGGTGGAGGTCGGAGTCGAGCTCGTAGAGGAGCTCGCGGTCGACCGAGATGCCCCCGCCCGAACCGGAGTTGAGCTGCGTGATCCCCTCGCGATCGAAGGAGACGCCGTCGAGGTTCGCGTAGTAGGCGTCGAGCGTGTTCCCGCCCGCGTCGGCGTCGAACCCGAGAGAGTTCACCGCCCCGCCGTGGCCGAGCGCCACGGCGAGGTCGGCGTACAGCAGGCTGTACACCGACACGCTCTCGGGGACCGCGTCGAACTCGACCTCGCCCACCGGGGCCATCGCGGCCGTGTACGTGTCCGGCGAGTCGCCGCCGGAGCCTCCGTCCGCGGAACCGGCCTCATTCTCGGACCCGCTCGGCGTCGTCTCCCTCCCGCTACACCCGGCGAGGAGCCCCGCGCCGGCGACGGCGCCGCAGTACCTGATCGCGTCGCGTCGCGTGCCGGTGAGTCGGTCCGCGTCTGGTTGCATACGATTTAGGCCACCCTAAAGGATTAAAGCGGTTTCGAATCTTAGGTATGCCTAAAACCTCGCCAGACGGTCGGCGAGACCCTGCGGACCGGTGCGGACGTGACGAACGGCAGCCGAGCGGGACGAACCGCGGCCAAGCCGGATTTCGTATCGCGCTATCCGCTTTATTCGGCGCCGAACGACCGCACGCTCTCGAACGAGCCGTCGGCGATAGCGGCGGCGATGCCCTCGATGTCGGCCTCTCGCGGCACCTCGTGCGGGTACTTCCGACCGAAGTACCGGACGAGGTTCTCCACGTCGCGTTCGAGGAACTCCCGCGCGTTCTCGTGGTCGACGGGCACCGCCTGCGGCCAGTCGAAGATGGTGATCCCGCTCTCGGCGACCGCGACGTTGTGCTCGGAGGCGTCGGCGTGGATCCAGCCGAGTTCGTGGGCGGTCGCGAGTTCGCGGCAGATCAGATCGAGGACGCCGACCGCCTGCTCGGGGTCGAGCTTCGCGCGCGAAAGTTCGACGCCCGCGAACTTCTCCATCACGATGGCGTGTCGGTTGTGGTCGACCGGCCGGGGGACGGAGACGTCCGGATACAGCGACTCCATCGCCTCGTACTCCCGCTCGGCCGCCTTGCGCGCGGTGTACAGCCACGAGACGTGGTCCCGGTCGGCGGTGTACTCGCGCTCGCGGTTCACCTCGCGGAAGTTGGTGTACCCCTCGCGGTGGTACTTCAGGGCGAGCGGCCGGAACGACTGCGCCTCGTACACGTCGCCCTCCTTGCCGAGCCCGAGCGGCGACCCCACGCCGTCTATTGTCTCCCGCTCCGCGAACGTCCGGAGCGCCAGGGCGTCATACCCCTCGAAGGTGAGCTGGTACCCCTCGTACTGGATCGTCTTCCGCTCGATCAGCTCGCGGTCGAGGCAGCGGTCGATGCGGTAGTCGACCTCCTCGCGCGTCAGGTCGGCGTAGTCCGGGAGCTTGTCGCGACGGACCCACTCCGAGAAGCGCATCCCCTGCTCGACGCCCGAGAGGAGGTAGAAGTCCTCGGGGTCGAGGTCGGCCATGTCGCCGGCGACGTTTCGCACCATACGCGCCCCTACTCCGGCGATTCGTAAAAGGGGCGCGCGTTCGACGACATCCACTAGTATAGCGTATATTGCGATATCGAATTTCGTTCGGGCCGACCGCTGGGCCGAGCGCAACCGCTTTCGGAGCGGCGGCCGACGGTGTCGACATGACCGCGCCCGCCGTCGACTGGCGGCTGATCCGCGAGGAGACCCGCCCCGGCCCAATGCAGATGGCGTTAGACGAGGTTGCCGCCGAGACCGCCGCGGCCGGCGGCCCCGCCACGCTCCGCACCTACCGCTGGGAGCCGAGCTGTCTCACCCTCGGCCGCCACCAAGACCCGGAGACGGTCGACTGGAGATTCTGCGAGCGCGAGGGGATCGACGCAACGCGCCGGCAGACCGGCGGCGGCGGCATCTACCACGACGAAACGGGTGATGTCGCCTACTCTATCGCGGTCCCCGCGGAGCCGGTGCCGGGCGAACTGCTCGACTGCTACCACCTTCTTTGCGAGCCGGTCCTCGACGCCTTCGACCGGCTCGGCGTCGACGCGGACTACGTCGACGAGTGGATGCCGGAACTGTATCACCCCGCCTGCTACCTCCGCGAGCTCCACCCGGCACACGACGTGGTGGCCCCGGGACCGGAGGGCGACGAGCTCCGCAAGATCGCCGGCAACGCGCAGTACCGCAAGCGGGAGGCGGTGATCCAGCACGGGTCGTTGACCTTCTCGGTCGACGCGCCGCGGCACCTCGGCGTCTTCGCCGATCCGTCGGTGACTCCCGAGGCGTTCCGAGACCGGGTCGTCGGGATGGACGAACTGGTCGATGTCGACCGCGCGGCCGCGGTGGCGACCGTCGAGGCGGCGCTGGCCGACTGGGCGGACGCGACTCCGGGAGCGACGGTCGACGCGGACGGGTCGTGGACCGACGACGAACTGGAGCGGGCCGAGGAAATCGCCGCGGAGAAGTACCGGAACGAGGAATGGGCCCGGACGCGACCCGGGGGCGGCGCGTAAGATGCGGAAAGCGGGGAGCGGCGGTAAGACGTGGAAAGCGGGAAGCGGCGGCAAGACGTGGAAAGCGGGGAGCGGCGATAAGACGTGGAAAGCGGGGAGCGGCGGCGGGTGACGGCGGGGACGACCGCGAACGACCGCGGACCGCCCGGTTCCGAAGGGGCTTTTTCGACCGCCCCCGTGTGATCGGTATGAGTCTCAAGGTCGGCGCGCACGTCTCCATCGCCGGCGGCGTGGACAACGCCGTGGCGAACCAGGTCGAGGTCGGCGGCAACTGTGGACAGATCTTCACCCACTCGCCGCAGGTGTGGCAGGACCCGGACATCGGCGACGAGGAGGCCGAACGGTTCCGCGAGGGGACCGAACGCGACTTGGAGGGGCCGTGGGTGATCCACACCTCCTACCTCGTGAACCTCTGTACGCCGAAGGAGGGGCTCCGTGAGAAGTCGCTCGACTCGATGCAAAAAGAGGTCGACGCGGCCGACAAGCTGGGCATCCCGTACGTGAACGTCCACCTCGGCGCGCACACGGGGGCCGGCGTCGAGGGCGGCCTCGATAACGCCGCGTCGGTGATAGACGACCTCGACGTGCCCGACGGCGTGACGATCCTGATCGAGAGCGACGCGGGCGCGGGAACGAAACTCGGCGGCGAGTTCGAGCACCTCGCGGGGGTCATCGACCGCACCGAGACCGACATCGATGTCTGCGTCGACACCGCACACGCGTTCGCGGCGGGCTACGACCTCTCGACGCCCGAGGCGGTCGACCAGACGATCGGCGAGTTCGACGACGTGGTCGGGTTAGAACACTTGGAGTACGTCCACCTCAACGACTCGAAACACGAGTGCGGCACCAACAAGGACGAACACGCCCACATCGGCGAGGGGCACATCGGCGAGGCGGGGATGGAGCGGTTCCTCAACCACCCCGACCTGGCGGACGTGCCGCTCGCGCTGGAGACGCCGACCGAGGACGGGAAGAGCTTCGCGTGGAACATCGACCGAGTGCGCGAACTCCGGCGCGACTGAGGCACCGCGACCGAGACGCCGCCGTCTCCGCGGACGCCGTCCGTCCGACGCAGTTTTAAGTTATCTCGCGGGCGATCCGCGGGCATGTCCACCACGAGAGCGCTGCTGGTTGGCCGTCGCCGCGGCCGCGCGGTCGGACTGGTGGTCGGATTCGCCGGGGTCGTGGCCCTCGTGCTCGTCGCCGCCTTCGTCGCCGAGTCGGTCGGCGCGACGACGGCGGCCGCGCTGACCGACCGGCTCCTCCCGCCGTTAGTGTTCTACGCGCCCGGGCCGCTGGCCGCCGCCGGGGCGTACGCGCGCTGCGGGGGGCCGGCCTGTCTGACCGTCGGCGTCGTGCCGGCGGTCGTCCTCGGGGGGTTCGTCCTCGTCGGGACGGTGGTCGGCGTCCCCGGCGTCAACGGCGGGAACCCGGCGCTCGGCGACGTGACGGTGAGCTTCGCCGCGATCGGGCTGAGCAGCGCGTTTGTCGGCTACTGCGCCGGGGTGACCGCCGTCCTCGCCGCCGACATGCTGGGATTCGGCGGCCACGGCAGCGGAGGGGAGACGGACGGCGGCGAGGGGGACGCCGACGAGCCGTGACGGCCCGACCGGGAATCGAGCGGCGGTCGATCTCCGGACGTTTATTTTCGCCCGCGCCGAAACGGGGGCGTGCGACGCTTCTCCGCCGAGTACCTCGAACACACCCGCCGCGGGATGTGGGAGGACGGCCGCGACGCGCTCGCCGACTTGGAGCTATCGAGCCGCGAGCGCGCCCTCGATGTCGGCTGCGGTACCGGAGAGCTGACCCGCGTGCTGGCCGCGGAGACGGACGCGGACGTACTCGGCGTCGACGCGGACCGAGAGCTCCTCTCGGTCGCCCGCGAGGAGAGCGACAGCCGGATCGGCTACCTCGCGGGCGACGCCACGCGGCTCCCGGTCGATGACGACGCGGTCGACCTGGCCGCCTGTCAGGCCCTGCTGATCAACCTCCCGGACCCGACCGCCGCGGTCCGAGAGCTCGCCCGCGTCTCCGGGGACCTCGTCGCCGCGGTCGAGCCGGACAACGCCGACGTGCGGGTGGCCTCGACGGTCGACGCCGAGGAGCGACTGGAGCGCGAGGCCCGCGAGGCGTACGTCGACGGGGTGGACACCGACGTGGCGCTCGGCGACCGGGTCCGCGAGGCGTTCGACGCGGCGGGACTCGTCGACGTGCGCACTCGGCGCTACGTCCACGAGAAGCGGACCGAGCCGCCGTACGCCGAGGCCGCGCTGCGGTCGGCGGCGCGGAAGGCCTCCGGCGCGGGGCTGGCCGACCACCGCGACGAGTTGGTGGCCGCGACCTCCGAGCGCGCGTACGACGACCTCCGCGGGCGCTGGCGCGAGATGGGCCGCGAGGTCGTCGACGCCATCGGCGCCGCGGAGTACGAACGCGTCGAGTACGTCCCGTTCGACGTGACGGTCGGACGAGCGAGCTGAGAGAAAGAGGAAACCAGAACCGACGCCGACGGGCGGTTGTTTATAAGCCAGAGAGGCTGATTCCGAATTTGATAGATAAATGAACGGTAGCAGATCGGCGGCCGACACCGCCAAAGCCCCAGCCGTCCGGGTATAAATGACTGGTTGTAGATCGGCGGCGAACTCCTCCAAAGCCCCAGCCGCGAGGGCTCGCGCGGCTCGTTGCGCTCCTCGCTCGCGCGGCTCGTTGCGCTCCTCGCTCGCGTTGCTCGCTGCGGTGCGTACTGCGCCGTACTTCGCCCTCGCGACTGCCACTTTGAGTCCCGCCCCGCACCGCGCCTCACGCCGCCCCAGCCTCGTCGGCCGGCCTCCGCTTCGCTCCGGCCGGCCGACTCCCTCGCGCGTGCTGTCTCGCGGCCGCCGAGGGCGGCCGCTCGGAGGCGCGCGCCACCGCACCGGGTTCGATTTATAAATAGCGTCGCGGTGCGTCCGCCTTACACCATGTCGCCGCGAACCGAGGCGCCCTCCTGCTCTGTGCGCTGTCGTTTCAACACGTCCGCGGCCTCGGTCGCGGCCTCCTCGTCGGCGCCGAGCATCCCGAGCGCGGCGGGTAGCGTCGGCATCGCGAGCGAGGCCTCGCGGAGGCGGTCGAAGGCCTCGTCGTCGCGCTCGCCGTCGACCCACAGGCAGACCCCGCGGGGGTCGAGCACCTCCTCGTAGGCGTCCCGGGCGAGCGCGCCCTTCAGGCGCTGCCGGACGTTGTCCTCGAAGCCCGCGTTACACACCTCCAAGTGGATCGGCTCGTCGTCGTCAAGGAGTTCGGCCGCGAGGCACTTCTCGGGTGCGGCGTACCCGTTGTCGCTCGTCCGCACGCGGTCCGGGTGCGCCTCGGCCCACTCGGCGTCGACGGTGGTGCCGACGCCCTTCACGCCGTACTCGGCCTCGAACGCCGCGGCCGCGTCGCCGTCGCCGCCCATGATCACGTCCTTGGTGAGATAGACGTCGAGCCGGTCGACCGGGTCGAGTCCGAGCGCCACGTCGCCGAACGCCCACACCTCGCGGACGGGCACCGGCATCGGTTCGCCCGCGACGCGGTCGACGAGCGACTCCAGACGGTCGACGGCCCCTTCGCGTTCCATTGGCGACGACTACGCGTCGGGCGGGCAAACCGGTTACGCTCGGCGGGGCGGTCAGATCTCGTCGAGCCGCGCCGCCACGTCGTCCCAGTGCCCCCCTTTCCAGAACCACTGGCCGCACTCGGTACAGCGCCACCCCGGGCGCTCCGACCCTACGTCGTCCGGGACGTACTCCGGACGGTCGGCTGACGGGTCGCCGACTTCGAGCGAGTCGACGCGCTCGACGGGCCCGTTACACGAGCCGCACCGCGTCGGCTCGTCGGCGAGTTCGACGCGGAGACCGGCGGCGGCGAGTTCCCGGAGCTGGTCGAGCACGTCGCGCTCGGCGAGGAGGACGGCGTCGACGGCGGGGTCGCCGCGGGGGGCGCGGTCCGCGAGGTCGCGGTCCCGAGTGAGGAGGACGCGGTCCTCGGCGGCCGCGACCTCGCGGAGCCGGTCGTCGGCCTCGATCCCCCGGTCGAGCGCGTAGGCGGCGTCGTACCCGCAGAGCCGGAGGTAGGTGGCGAGCTTCCCGCACATCACGTCGAGCAGGACCGGCGGGCGGTCGGCGGCCGAGGGGGCGCTCCCGTCCCGGTCCGTCATCTACAGCAGGAACGACCGGAGCCCGTCGAGCGAGCGCGCGTTGAGCACGTCGGCGGCCCGCGCCCACCCCCGCCGCGCGGTGTGGACGCCGTACCGCGCGTTGTCGAGTTCGCGCGGGGCGTGCGCGTCGGTGTTGACGGCGATCGTCGCGCCCGCCTCGACCGCGGCCCGGACGAACTCGCCGTCGGCGTCGAGCCGGGCGGGGTTCGCGTTCACCTCGATGGCGGTGCCCGACGCGGACGCCGCCTCGGCGACCGCTTCCACGTCCGGGTCGAGCCCCGGTCGCTCGTTGATCAACCGGCCGGTCGGGTGGCCGAGCACGTCGACGTGAGGGTGCTCGACCGCCCGGACCAGTCGCTCGGTGGCCGCCTCGGCGTCCTGCCCGAGCGCGGCGTGCGGCGACGCGACGACCAAGTCGAGGGCGGCGAGCGTCTCGTCGTCGGTCGAGAGGTCGCCGCCGGCGTCGATGTTCGCCTCGATCCCGTGGAGGAGCGGGATATCGACTTCGTCGGCCGCCTCGGCGACCGCCGCGGCCTGCGCCTCGATGTCGGACTCGTCGAGCCCGACGCCGCCCACCATTCCCGGTCCGGTCGCGTGGTCGGTGACGACGTGGTAGTCGTAGCCGCGTTCTTCGGCCGCCGCGGCCATCTCGGCGATCGAGAAACCGCCGTCGGACCAGTCGGTGTGGGTGTGGAGGTCGCCGCGGAGCTCGTCCGGCCCGACGAGCGGCGGCAGGCGACCCTCGGCGGCGGCCTCGACCTCGCCGCGGTCCTCCCGGAGCTCCGGCGAGACCGGGTCCATGTCGAGCGCGCGGTAGACCTCGTCCTCGCTCTCCCCCGCGATGCGCTCGCCGGCACGCGTCGCGTCGGCCTCCGCGCCGTCCGCGGCGGCTCCGTCGGCCGCCTCGCCTTCCGCGTCGTCGTCGGCCGCCTCGCCCTCCGCGTCGCTCACGTCGAAGAGCCCGTACTCGTTCAGCTTGCGCCCGCGGTCGATCGCGCGGTTGCGGACGGCGACGTTATGTGCCCGCGACCCGGTGAAGTACTGGAGCGCGGCGCCGAACTCGTCGGGGTCGACGATCCGGAGGTCGACGCGGGTGCCGTCCGCGCGCACGCTCGCCTTCCCGGTGCCCGCCTCGATCGTCGCGTCCGCGGCCTCCCAGTGGGTGAACGCCTCGACGATTGGATCGCGCTCCTCGCTGGCGACGAGCAGGTCGATGTCCCCGATCGTCGGCTTCCACCGCCGGATCGAGCCGCACACCTCGACCGACTCGACGGCGTCGCGGTCGGCGAGGTACGCGAGCGCGTCGTCCGCGACCGGCCGGGCGTCGCCGAGGCGGGTCCGCTCGCGGGCCTCGCGCGCGAACGGGATGTTGTCGAGGATGTTCTCCTCCGTCTTGGCCCCGAAGCCGGAGACCTCCCGGATCTCCTCCGCCTCGGCGGCGGTCTCCAGCTCGTCGAGGTCGCTGATCCCGAGCGCGTCGTACAGCGAGCCGACCGTATTCGGCCCGACGCCCTCCACCGCGGTCAGCCCGGCCATGTCGACGGGCAGCTCCTCGCGGAGCTCGGTTAATTCTCCGATCTCGCCGGTCTCGACGTACTCGACGATCTTCGCGGCGATGGCGTCGCCGACGCGGTCGATCTCGGCGACCGCGTCCTCGCCGCCGGCCGCGAGCCCCTCGATCGGCGCCGGGTGGTCGCGGACGTTCTCGGCCGCCCGTCGGTAGGCGGTCGGTTTGTACTCGACGCCCGTCGCCTCGAGGAGGTCGGCGAACTCCTCCAACCGCGTCGCGACCTCGTCGTTCCGGCTCATCACGCGACCGTTCGGCGGGACGGCACTTATACCGCCGGGCGAACGCCCGCGATCGGCGCCGTCCGCGGGCCACGTCGACCGGTCGCTTATTCCGACCGAGACCGAACCCGGTAGTATGTCGAGCGACCACGGCGGCGCCGACGGCACGGCGGACCGAAACGTCCTCGGGGGCGAACTGGCCCCCTGCGGCCGCGACCCGACGACCGGCTACCTGCGGGACGGACACTGTCGCGACGTGGACGGCGACGCCGGCGAGCACACACTCTGTGCGGTCGTCACGGCCGAGTTCCTTCGGTACAGCCGCGACCGCGGCAACGACCTGATCACCCCCCGCCCCGAGTTCGAGTTCCCCGGGCTGGAGCCGGGCGACCGCTGGTGCCTCTGCGTCGGCCGGTGGCTGGAGGCCGCCGAGGCGGGCGTCGCCCCGCCGGTCGTCCTCGAAGCGACGGACGAGTCCGTGCTGCGCGCGGTCGATCCCGACCGACTCCGCGAGCACGAGTTCGACCCGGCGGCGTTCGATCCCGGAACGCTCGACTGAGGTGGGTGCGCGCCGGGGCGGCGTTCGGAGGCGACCCCGGAGGCTTTTTCGCCCCGGCCCGGGACTCCGAGACATGGCCGAGACGGGCGACGCGCCGGACGACAGCGTCCGCGAGCGCGCCGATAGGAGCCGCGTCGCGCTGTGGCTCCTGCTCGACGCCGACCGACGGCTCGTCACGGCAGTCATCCTCTCGCTCGTCTTCCTCGGACTGGTGGCGGCCGGGGCCGTCCTGCCCGGCGCCGCCGAGACCCTCCGCCGCGGCGACTCCGTCGACACGCTGTTCCAAGGGCTCCTCACGGCCACGATCACCGGCGTCACGCTCGTGCTCACGCTGCACCAGCTCGTGCTCTCACAGGAGCTCGGCGCCGTCGGCGACCAGCGCGAGCGCATGGACGGCGCGATGGCGTTCCGGGACGACGCGGCGGCCGTCCTCGGCGAGCCGGTCAGCCCCGCCGAGCCGGCGGCGTTCCTCGGCGCGCTCGTCCGGACGGCGAGCGACCGCGCGACCGCCCTCCGCGAGGCCGTCTCCGGGACGACCGACGCGGAGTTGGCCCGGGCGACCGACGACCTGACCGACGCCATCGCGGAGAACGCGGCCCGGACGACGGACGGGCTCGACGGGGCTCAGTTCGGCGCGTTCGAGGTGATATCGGCGGTCCTCGACTTCAACTACTCGTGGAAGCTGTTCGCGGCCCGGCGGCTCCGCGAGCGCCACGGCGAGGCGCTGAACGAGACCGCGGCGGCGGCGCTCGACGACCTGATCGAGACGCTGCGGCTGTTCGGCCCCGCCCGCGAACACTTCAAGACGCTGTACTTCCAGTGGGAGCTGATCGACCTCTCGCGGCGGATGCTCGTGTCCGCCGTCCCGGCGCTGCTGACGGCGGCGGCGATGGTCGCCTTCTTCAACGCCGAGCGCTACGCCGGGTCTATCCTCGGCGTCGAGGCCGTCGCGTTCTGGGTGGCGCTCGCAGCCGCCGTCTCGCTCGTCCCGTTCGCGCTGCTTTTAGCCTACATCCTCCGGATCGCGACGGTGACGAAGCGCACCCTCTCAGTCGGCCCGTTCATCCTGCGCGAGACCGACGGCGAGGCGTGAGCGGCCGTCACTCCCTCGACTCGGTCAGCCAGAGCCCGGCTGCGACGGCCGCCGCGACCCCCATCGACACGGCCAGCAGCGCGAACGCCGGGCGGAACCCGGCGGCGTCGGCCACGACGCCGACCGCGCTCGGCGCGAGCGCGCCGGCCCCCATGAGCAGCGTCCGGACCACGCCGAGGCCGCCGCCGGCGAGCCGCTCGGGGAGCAGCTCCATCAGGTAGGCGCCCCGGACCGGGCGGAAGCCGTGCGACCCGAGGCCGAAGGCGGCGACGACCGCGCCGGCCGCGAGCGCGCCGCCGCCGAGCGCGGGGAGCGAGACGAGGGCGACGAGCGTCGCGGCCGCCAGCCCGAGCGTGGCGACCATCACGGGGAAGCGGCCGACGCGGTCAGAGAGATCACCGGTGACGAGCTGGACGAGTGTCATCGCGAACACGAGCGAGTACAGCAGGCTCGCCGTCGGGCTCGCGAGCTCGACCGCCTCGGAGAGGTACAGCGGCAGGAACGCGACGAGGCCGTTGTAGGCGAACGAGAAGCCGACCGTCACGAGGACGAACGCCGCGAACCGGGCGTCCCCGAACAGCCGGAGGTAGTCGCGCGCCCCCGGATCGCCGCCGTCGTCGCCCTCGTCCGCCGCCCCCGTCGCCGCCGGGGATCCGGCGAGCCGGACCGTGGCGACGGCCGCGAGCGCGACGGCGAGCGTCCCGGTGAGCAGGAAGGGGGCGCGCCAGTCGGCGCCGGGCAGGCGCGCGAGGACGGCCGCGAGCGCGGGCGGCGCCGAGAGGACGGCGACGACGACCGCGGGCGCGGCGACCCCGCCCATCGCGCCGAGCGTGTCGTGCGCGCCGAGCATCCGCCCGGTGCGAGCGGGGTACACGCGGGCGATCAGCCGCACCGAGACGGTCTTGTGGACGCCCGTCCCCGCGCCGATGACGAGCATCGCGGCCACCAGCGCGGCGAAGGGGGCGTCGACCACCAACGCGAGCGACCCCGCGCCCGCGACGAGCGCGCCGGCGCCGATCACCCGTACCGGACCCACCCGGTCCGCGACCGCACCGCTCGGGAACTGTAACAGCGCGTACACGATCATGAAGCCGGTGAACGCGGTCCCGACGGTCGCGTTGCTCACACCGTAGGTGCCCCGGATCGACTCGAACAGCGGCGGGAAGAGGTACCGGACGAACTTCCCGAGGAACCAGACGAGCGAGACGAGGAGGAGGGCGTCGTACTCGCCGATTCGACGGGAGCGCATCGGGCGTTCTTGCCCGGTCGACGGCATAAAAGGTCTGAAGCGTCGGGCGGCCCGCGGTCGCGCGGCGTGTGGGCTCCCGTCGCCGCGTTGCGTTCTCTGTACTCGTGCCGCGTTACCTGCCGCCGCGATGGCGAACGCCGGCGCGGGCGCTATCCGCCACCGCCGCCGTACGACCCCTTCTGCGCCTCTAGCTCGCCCTCGCGACGGCCGTCGGCCTCGTCGGCCCCCGACGGCGGTTCGGCGTCTCCCGTCGACCGGCGGACCGCGAGCACCCACCCGAGGCCGTACGCCGCCGTCCCGCAGGCGACGCCGCCAGCCGTCCCGAGGGCGGACGCCCCGGCGAGCCCCGAGAGGACGGCCACCGCCGGACCGCCGAGGAGGGCGTATCCGAGGTTGTCGGTCACCACGTCGCGCACGGTCACGCCGGCCTCAACTCGCCCCCGTCAGAAGTGTTGTGTCGTCGCCCCGACCGGATGGAGCGGACAGCCGCACGGGAACCGCCTCGCGGCGCCGCTCAGAACGGGCCCTTGCCGCCGCCCATCATGTCGCCGAGGCCGCCGCCCTCGCCGCCCATCTTCTTCATCATGCGCTGCATATCGCCCTCGCCCATCCCTTGGAACTGGCTGATCGTCTGCTCCATCATCGAGTGCTGTTCGAGCAGCTGCCGGACCGTCTCCTCGTCGGTGCCCGAGCCGCGGGCGATGCGCTCCGTGCGCGACTGGCCGACGACGCGCGGGTTCTCGAGCTCCTCCTCCGTCATCGAGTCCATGATGCGCTCGAAGCGGCGCATCCGGTCTTGGGTGACGTCCATCGCGTCGTCCGGGAGCTCGTCCATCATCCCGCCGCCGAGCCCCGGGATCATGTCCATCACCTGGTCGAGCGGCCCCATCTTGTTCATCGCGTCCATCTGCCGTTTCATGTCCTTCAGGGTGAACTCGCCCTGAAGCATGTCCTCGGGGTCCCAGTCCTCGTCCTCCTCCTGGGTCTCCTGCATCGCGCGCTCGACGCGCTCGGAGAGCTGCTTCAGGTCGCCCATGCCGAGCAGCCGGGAGATGAACCCCGACGGCTCGAACCGCTCGATGTCCTGGACCGTCTCGCCGGTCCCGAGGAAGGCGATCGAGGAGTCGGTCTCGTTGACCGCGGTCAGCGCGCCCCCGCCCTTCGCGGTCCCGTCGAGCTTGGTGATCACGACGCCCTCGATGCCGATCGACTCCTCGAACTGTCGGGCCTGCTCCTTCGCGCCCTGACCGATCGCGGCGTCCAAGACGAGCAGCGAGCGGTCGGGGTCGACGACGCCTTCGATCTCCTCGATCTCCGCGATGAGGTCGTCTTCGAGCGCGTGCCGCCCCGCCGTGTCGACGATGTGAACGTCCGCGTCGGCCGTCTCTTCGAGGCCGGTGCGGGCGATGTCGACCGGGTCGTCGTTGTCGGGGTTCCCGTAGAAGTCGACCTCCGCGCGCTCGCACATCTGCTTCGCCTGGTCGTACGCGCCCGGCCGGAAGGTGTCGGTCTGGACGACCGCGGGCCGGAGCCCCTTCTTCGAGAACCACCACGCCATCTTCGCCGCGGAGGTCGTCTTCCCCGACCCCTGGAGGCCGGCGAGGAGGATCGTCTGGTTTTCTAAGGGGAGCTCGGTCGAGTCGCCGACCAACTCGACCATCTCCTCGTAGACGATCTTGAGGACGTGGTCCTTCGCCGTGGTGCCGCCCGGCGGCTCCTCTTCGAGCGCGCGGGACTTGATCGAGTCCGACAGCTCCATCACGAGGGAGACGTCGACGTCGGCGGACAGCAGGGAGCGCTGGATCTCCTTGACGATCTCCTCGACGTCGCTCTCGGAGAGTCGGGACTTCCCCTGGAGCTTGTCGAGGCTGCTCCGCAGGGACGTGCCGAGGTCGTCGAGTACCATTTGCCGGAGCTAGGCGGGCGACGCGGTAAAGCTTTGTTCGTCGGCGGGCGCTGCGAGGAGGCCGCGTCGAGGGCGGCGACTGGGACCTCGATGGGAGAGAGCGGCTTCGAGAGACGGCGGTGTACCGGTCGTCGCGATCGGACGGGACGGGGAGATACAACTGTGCGAGGGGTTCCACCGGGCGGCGGTCGCGTCCGTGTTCGAACTCGACGAGATTACGGTGAACGGCCTGTGTCGCCACGAGGAGTGGCAACGGATCCGGGACCGGATCGCCTCCGATCCGTCCGCGGCCCGGAGTCAAGAACCACCGATCGAACCCCGCGAACACCCGGACTTGCGGGACCTCTTTCCGGACGAAACCCGGTAACCGATCACGCGGGAGACACGGTCAGCGACGGGAAGTACGTCGAGTAGACCTCCTCGTCGAAGCTGACCAGTCCGTCGCAGTCGACTGCGGCGTGCGCGCCGATGAGGAAATCGGCGGCGACGTGCTGGCGCGGTGAGAGCGACTCGCCGCACGCCTCGCAGTCGACGGACCGCTTCTCACCGCACGCGGGACACTGGATTCCGTCCGGACGGCGGTCCACGTATTCCCGGAACCGCTCGCCCGCGGCGAAGCGCGCCTCGCGCGAGGGTTCGGTCACGTCGACGCTGAAGTCCGCGAGAAAGCGATCGAGGTCGGCGGCCGATGCGAAGCGGCCGTCGGCCGCGAGTTCGGCGTAGACGACGGGCGCGGCAACGACCGCTCCGTCTCGATACGCGCGCCTGAGCGCCGCCCCGCTTGCGTCAGCGCGTTCGTCGTCGTACAGCAGCCCGAGGAACGCGTTCGTGTCGACCGCCGTCGTCACGGGTCGGCACCCGTCGTCCCGCCGTCGGAACCCTCGTCGGTTTCTGGTGGGCCATCGACCTCTCGCGGGTACTCGCCGCGGAGTCGACGCATCCGCTCCGGCATCGTCTCGTTGCTGTCGGCGCTGCCGCGATGCTTCTCGAAGGGGTCGTCGCCGTCTTCTGTGGTCGTCGCCCGCTTCTGGAGCCGATACTCGGATCCGAGGCGCCCTCAGTCGTCAACGAGCCGCGCGCCCGCGGCGTCGATCCGGCAGGCCTCGGGGTCGTAGCCCGCGTCGGAGAGCCCGGTGCCGAGCGCGAAGACGGTGCGGCCGAGCATCGCCATCGCGGCCTCGCCGCCGGCCGCGTCGACCGCGTCGATCGCCTCGGCCACCTCGGGAACGAGGAGATCAGCCTCGCCGGCGAATCCGCGGGCCGCGTCCATCAGCGTCGGGAGCCGCGGGTCCGCCCGAAGCCGGTCGAGCGCGTCCTCGCCGGCCGCCGAGAGGGCGTCCGTGTCGCCGCCGAGTACCTCCTCGGTCGACAGCTCGCCGAACGTGACGTACTCGACGCGCGCGCTCGCCGGCACACCGTCGAGCTCGCCGACGCCCGGCGCGCCGGGTTCGAGCCGGACCGGGACCCCGCCGCGCGCCTGCGCGACCACGTCGCCGAGGCCGGTCCCGCGGTCGACCTCCGCGGCGTGGGCGACGCGGACGAGCTCGTTCTCGGAGCGCCCCCGGTCGAACGCGTCGTTCGCCGCGAGCGCGGCCCCGAGCGCCGCGGCGCCCGAGACGCCGAAGCCCGCGCCGATCGGGAGGTCGGTCTCGACCGCCACGTCGGCGGCGGTCGCGTCCAGTTCGGCGAGCACGTCGTCGACCGCGCCGATCGAACCGACCTCGCCGTCGATGGTCGTCTCCCCAGCGGCGGCGTCGTCCGCCACCGTGTCCCCGTCGTCCGCCGCCGACACTCGGACCGTCACGCCGTCGGTGAGCGTCACGCCCGCGCCGCGCGACCCGGCGACGGTCGGGTCGTCGTCGCGGTGCGCGCTGAAGAAGGCGGTGACGTGACCCGGGACGAACGCGGTCGCCCGCTGGCTGCTCATGTCGCGGCCGACGACCGGGCGGCGATTAACGGTTGTTATCCGCGACGGGATCCCCGGGGCGTCCGCGCGACGAGAGCGACCGCCCGGCCGCGGTCGCTCGGTGCGACACCGCAGGCCTAAGTACGGGCCGATCGAACCCGGGCCGTATGCGAAGCCAGTTGCGTCCCGTCCTCGCCGCCGTGCTCGCGCTGGTCCTCCCGGGGCTCGGCCACCTCTCGCTGCGCCGGTGGGGCCGGGCGCTGCTGTGGCACCTGACGATCATCGGCGGCGGCGTCGCGCTGTTTGCCCTGTACGACGTCGAACCGGTCGACCCTCTCGCCGACCCCGCGGCGGTGTCGGCCGCGGTCCCCCCGGACGTGGCGCTGCCGATCGCGCTCCTGTCGCTGCTGTCGGCGCTCGATGCGTACCTCGTCGGCCGGACCGTCGTCGCGGAGCGCGAGCGCGCCGCCACCGCCGAGGCGATGCGGCGTCAGGTCGAGCGCGCCGACGGCGACGACGGGGCGGGAGCCGGTCACGCCGCGCCGGTCGCGGCCGTGAGCGGCGGGGACGGCGAGGCCGTCGACGTGACCTGTCCCAACTGCGGCAAGGAGATCGACGCCGACCTCGAATTCTGTCACTGGTGTACCGAGCCGCTCCCGTGGGCAGAGTCGGACTGAGTCGACGGGGCGGTGCGGAGCGCGGCGGTCGTCGGAGACGCGGACCGACCCACCGCTACCGAGGGAGTAATACCGGTCCGGTCCTGGCCTCGTACCGACGGATGACGGGTGAGACGTAGTCGATGATCGAGCAACTCCCGGTCGAGTTCCTCCGGCTCCTCGGCGTCGTCCTCGCCGCCGTGGTCGCCGCGTTCGCCGCGCTGCGACCGGCGTGTGTCGGCCGCGATCGAGTCCGGAGCGTCCTCGCGGACCGCGAACTGCTCCGCGAGCGCGCGCGCAGAATCGCGCCGTACGTCGGCGGACTCGCGCTCGTGCTCGCCGTCAACAAGGGCCTGCTTCGACGGCTGGAAGCGTTCTCGTTCGAGTACGGCTACCGCGCGACGACTGCCATCTACGCTGTGGAGGGCGACCTCGTGGCCGCGATACAGGACGCGATCCCGCGGGCCGCGGTGTACTACTTCGGACCGATATACGTCGTCGGCTACGTCGTGTTGCTCTCGTTCCCGCTCGTGGCGTACGCGTTCGCCCGGAATCTGCGACCGCTGAAGCGACTGATCGCGGCGTACGCGGTCAACTACGCGTTCGCGATCGCCTGCTACGCCGGGGTCGTCGCGTACGGTCCGCGCAGCTACCGCGACGTGCCCGGTGCCGACCAGAGCGCCGCGAGCGTCGAGCCGCTCCTCCTCGACTGGTTCCGCGGCGTGACGCGGCTGACGGCGCGAGTGAACGTCGAGACGAACGTCTTCCCCTCGCTTCACACCGCGCTGTCGGTGACGGTGCTGCTCGCGGCCGTCTTTACCCACGAGGAGTTCCCGCGGTGGACGCCAGTGGCCGCGTTCCTCACCGCGAGCATCGTGGTGGCGACGATGTTCCTCGGGATCCACTGGGCGACCGACGTGGTCGCCGGGACCGCACTCGCCGCCGGCAGCGTCGCGCTCGCGAACCGCGTCGTCGACTGAGCGGCCGCACACGGTCCGCGCACGAGCGCGCGGCGAGCGCTCCCGGCGCCGGTCGTGCCACCACGACGTTTCTCACCGCTGATAACCGAGGCCTAACTATCATATGACCCCGCCGTGAGGATTCGGGTACGGACGCGAACGACGGACGGAAACATGAGTCTGAATCCACGACGATACGACGTACGGGAGCTGCGCCGGATCGCGGACGCGCCGCGAGACGGTGCGGACGGGGCGCCTCGGGAGCGGGCGCTCCGGCGGCCGAACCGGAACCGAGCCGAGCAGGCGGCGCGCTCGGCCGCGTTCACGGAGCTGCTCCAGCGTCAGCGTGGTGCGCGGTTCGACGGCGACGACCCCGCGGATCGGCCGTACCTGACGGCGATCCCGGCGTCGCCCGCGGCGGAACGCGAGATCGGCGAGTGGCTCGGCTACCTCGTCGACGTCGGCGGCCACGTGCGGAGCCGGGACGTGCTGTCCTACTACGGCGAGCTCGACTGGGTCGGCGACGACGCGGTCGCGGCGCTGACGCGCCGGTTGGAGGGGTTCGACGCCCCGACGCGCGACCGGCCGTTCACGCCGGCGGACCACCGGATCAGTCTCGTCTCCATCGTCCGGATCGCTTCGTGTGCGAGTGACCAATGAGCGACGACGAATCCACGGACATCAACGAATCGGACGAATCGGCAGCGGTCGGCGTAAAACTCGGCAGCACCCGAACGGTGCTCGACGTTCCCGACGGGCGGGGCGGACGGGAGCGCCACTCGGTGCTGACCTGTCTGGCGACCTACGAGGACGCCATCACCGGCGAAGAGAAGGTGCTGTTCGGCGAGGAGGCCGCGGTCGAGTACCCCGACCGCGTGCGCTTCATGCTGCGGTCGGGCCTCCCCGAGGACGACGACAGCGTCGCGGACGCAGAGCGCTTCTTCGAGGCCATCGTAGATGCCTACGACGTGCCCGAGGACAGCGCGGTCGTCTACGCGGTGCCGACCATCGACAACGAGGCGGGCGTCGAGAACCTCAAGTCGGTGATCGAGGGCTCCTCCATCGGCCAGGTCGAGACCCGGAGCTACCCCGAGTCGCTGTGCGGGGCGATCCCCGCCTACGGCGACGACCTTGACGCGATCGACGAGGTGTTCGTCTCGGTGAACCTCGGGTCGACGACGATGGAGGCGTGCGCCTACCGGCGCGGCGAGCAGCTCTCGCCGTTCTCGACCGGCTCGGTGACGGGTAACGAGGTCGACCGCCGGATCGTCGCCGCCGTCGAGGAGGAGAGCCAGGGCCGCGTCCACATCGACCGGACGACCGCCCGCGAGTATAAAGAGGAGCACGCGGACGTGTACGACTTCGAGCCGTTCACGGACGTGATCCAGCAGCCGGGCGGCGGAAGCCACGAGTTCACCGTCGACCGGGGCGTCCGCGAGCCGGTCGACCGGTACATCGACGAGGCGGTCGACGTCGTCGCCAACGAGTTCCTCCCGGAGCTCGCGAACGACCACATGAAACCATACCAGCTGGCGCTCGGGCGCCCCCTCGCCGCAACCGGCGGCATGGCGTGTATCCCCGGGCTCACCGAGGAGTTCGAGAAGCGCCTCGCCGAGGAGCTCGACCGCGACGTTGAGGTCGTCTCCCCCGACAGCCCCGCGACCGCGGCCGCGGAGGGCGCGGCGCGGATCGCGGAACGGCTGGTCTGAGCGGCGAACCTCCCGTCCCGAACCCTTCCTTACTCCAACGCAGCCCGCAGCGCCGCGTTCATCGCGTCGACCGGCGCGTCCTCGCCGGTCCAGATCTCGAACGCCTCGACGCCCTGATACAGCAGCATCCACGCGCCGTCGACGGTCGTCGCGCCCGCGGCGGCGGCCTCCCGCAGCAGCCGCGTCTCGACGGGCGCGTACACCGCGTCGAGGACCGCGAGGTCGCCGTGGAGGTGTTCCGCGGGGACGGGCGTCTCGTCGGGCGCCTCCATTCCGACGCTCGTCGCGTTGACCAGGAGGTCCGCGGCGGCGACGCGCTCACCGAGGTCGTCGAGGCCGCCGCCGGTCGCGTCCGGAACCGCGTCGGCCAGCTCGACGGCCCGCTCCGCGGTGCGGTTCGCGACGTGGACCGTCGCGCCCGCGTCGGCCAGCGCGAACGCGGCCGCCCGTCCCGCGCCGCCCGCCCCGACGACGAGCGCGTCTCGCCCGTCGACCGCCACGTCGTGGTGCGCGAGCGCCCGGGTCACCCCGGCGGCGTCCGTGTTGTGGCCGCGCGGCCGGTCGGCCTCGCCGGCCCGGACCGGCCCGTAGTCGACCGTGTTGACCGCGCCGATGCGCGCGGCGAGCGGGGCGGCGTCGACCGCGTCGAGGGCGTCGCGCTTGAACGGCACCGTGACGTTGAGCCCCGCCACTCCGAGGTCGGCCGCGCCCGTGATCGCCGCGGCCGCGGCGTCGGCGTCCGGCTCGAAGGTGACGTACCGCGCGTCGAGGCCGAGCGCCTCGTAGCCCGCCTCGTGTAGCGGCGGCGACAGCGAGTGCTCGACCGGGTTCCCGATCAGTCCGTAAACGTCCATGCCCGCCCCCGCGGCCGCGACCGACAAAAGGCGGTCGGTCGGACGACGCGTCCGCGGTCTACCCGTGCCCTCGCGGCTGAACGTCTCGTCCGGCCGTCTACTCGCGCTGCCCCTCGGCGTCCCGGTCCGCGTCGATGACGTCTTCGAGGGTCTCGGTGCCGACGTCGCTGGCGACCTTGACGCCGACGAGCGACACGACGATTCCGCCGACGATGAACGCCGCCAGCTGCTGGACCGGGGTCATCGCCATCCCGTACGCCGACAGCGGCTGCCGGATCGCCTCCTGGGCGAGGAAGTAGCCCGCGAACCCGCGGACGACGAGGGCCACCGCGGCGATGACGAACGGGAGGTTGAGGTACGGCGTCCGGATCCCCTCGTCGCGGATCAGCTCATCGAGCAGCCGCCCGACGGCCGCGGTCACGCCGGCGACCGCGAACCACGGGACCGCGACGAAGGTGAACTCCACGACCTCGACGAGCCGGGGCGATCCGGGGGCCAGCTCCGAGGCGGCGAGGAAGCCGAAGAAGCCGCCGACCAGGGCGAGCCCCCCGGCGACGACGTACGTCACGACCGACACCTGTCCGGCGTACAGCGCCTCGCGGACGCGCTCGGGCATTCCCGCCATCAGCCGGTCGATCGCGAGCCCCTTGTATAGCAGCGCGGCGCCGAGCAGCCCGGCGACGCCCGCGACCGCTTCGCCCGCGGAGAACCAGGCGAACAGCGCGGGCACGAGGAGCAGCGCGACCCCGACGGGGACCAACACCGTCGACCGCAGCTGCTCGTCGGCGAGGAACTGCTTGAGGAGGTAGTAGGTGGACTCGATGTCGCGGGCCTGCCGGACGACGACGCGGTCGACGGAGTCGACGGGGACCCGCGACTCCACGACCGGGAGGACGCGCTCGTCCTCGGCGGAGTCGACGACGACGATCGCGGCCCGCGGGTCGTACCGCTCCACGAGGTCGTCGAGCTGGGAGGCGATAGAGCGGTCGGCGCCGACCGCCGTGTCGCTCTCGGCGGAGACGACCGCCACCACCGACTCCTCGCGCTCGTCCCTGAGGTCGCGCGCGACGCGAAGCGACTCCAGCAGGCAGTTCAGGCTGGCGCCCTCGGGGTCGTCCAGCCCGGCGTCCGTGACCAGCGACCGGACGGCCTCCCAGCCGGCGACCGGCATCGGGACGTTGGTGGCGCGGCCGAGCGCCCCGGAGCGGTCGACGCAGATGACCAGCGTCGTCACGTGTCGACTCACACCGCGACCGGACAAAAATCCTCCCCGTCGCTAGCGGAACTCCACGTCGATGTCGCCGCCGTCGTCGACGAAGGCGTCCGCGACGCCGCTCCCGGCGGCGAACGCGACCCGCTCGGCGCCGATACCGAGCCGCTCCGCCAGTCCGCGCTCCGGCGTGAACTCGCGCACTTCCGGCTCCGCGCCGATCAGCTCCGCGAGCCGGTCCTCCACGTCGTCCTCGGTCCCGAGTTCGTCGACGAGCCCGATCTCCGCGGCGTCGTCGCCGAGGTACACGCGCGCCTCGGTCTCCCGGATCTCTTCGGGGTCCATGTCGCGCCCCTCGCTCACGGTCTCGACGAACTGCTCGTAGTAGCCGTCGATGATCCCTTGGAGATACTCGCGTTCCTCCTCCTCGATCTCCTTCAGCGGGACGCCGGCGTCCTTGTACTCCCCGGCGGTGAACTGCTCGTAGGAGATCCCCAGCTTGTCGGCGAGCCCCTTCGCGTTCGGTCGGGAGCCGACGACGCCGATGGAGCCGACGAGGCTGGCGTCGCGTGCCCACAGCTCGTCGCAGCCGCTCGCGATCCAGTACCCCCCGGAGGCGCAGGTGTCGGTCGCGTACGCCACGGTCGGCCCGTCGAAGGCGGCGGCGGCCCGCCGGATGTCGTCGCTCGGGACGACCTCGCCGCCGGGCGTATTGAGCTCGACGAGCAGCGCCTCGACGTCCTCGTCGTCGTCGGCCGCCTCGATCTGCTCGACCACGTCGTCGGCGGTCGCGCCGCCGGGGCCCGAAAGCGGCGAGGGTCGCCCTTGACTTCGCCTGATCGGCCCCGCCACGGTCACCTTCGCGGCGTTGTACTCGTCGGCGTCACCGCACCGCCCGCCGGTGAGCCGCGAGAGCACCGCTCGGCCCGCGATCGTCGTCGCCGCGCCCACCGCGGCGGCCGCGAGCAATCCCTTCCGTCCGTTCGCCGGCGCGTCGTCCATACCGTCGGTTGGGCGCGGGACCGTTTATATATACTGTCGCCGGCCGACGCGCGTCGCGGAGCTACCGCGGCACAGCACCGTACCTCCCAACGGGCCGACCCGCGCCCGCCAAGGGCCGAATTTTTGTACCCCTGCGTCGATGAACGCCACAGGAATGGGAGGGAACGAGGACGACGACGCGTTCGTTCGGTATGGCATCGACGACAGACCACCGCTCGGGAGGTCGCTTCTGCTGGGCGCGCAACACTACCTCACGATGGTCGGGGCGAACATCGCCGTGCCCCTCATCCTCGCCGGCGCGATGGGCATGCCGGAGTCGGTCATCCCCCGCTTCGTCGGCACGTTCTTCGTCGTGTCGGGGATCGCGACGCTCGCGCAGACGACGTTCGGCAACCGCTACCCGATCGTTCAGGGCGCGCCGTTCTCGATGCTCGCGCCCGCGCTCGCGGTCATCGGCGTCGTGACGGCGAACCCGCCGGCCGGCATCGAGGCCTGGCGGGCCGCCCTGTTACAGCTTCAGGGCGCGATCATCGTCGCCGCGCTCGCCGAGGTCGCGGTCGGCTACTTCGGCCTCGTCGGTCGACTGCGGAAGGGTCTCTCGCCGGTCGTCATCGCCCCGGTCATCGTCCTCATCGGTCTCTCCCTGTTCAACGCCCCCGAGATCACCACGGCCGATCAGAACTGGTGGCTCGTCGGCCTGACGCTGGTCGCCATCGTCCTGTTCTCGCAGTACCTCGGCGCGCGGTCCAAGCTGTTCCAGCTGTTTCCGGTTCTCCTCGGCATCGTCGTCGCGTGGGTACTCGCGGCGTCCCTCTCGGTCCTCGGCGTCTTCGGACCGGAGACGCCGGGTTACGTCGACTTGGCGAGCGTCGCTGCCGCCGACCCAGTTCACCTCATCTACCCGCTTCAGTGGGGCGTGCCGAGCGTCACGCCGGCGTTCGTCATCGGGATGCTCGCCGGCGTCGCCGCCTCGATCGTCGAGTCCATCGGCGATTACCACGCCGTCGCCCGGCTCTCCGGCATGGGCGCCCCCAGCAGCGAGCGGATGACGCACGGGATCGGGATGGAGGGGCTGATGAACGTCTTCTCCGGGGTGATGGGGACCGGCGGGTCGACCTCCTACTCCGAGAACGTCGGCGCCATCGGTCTCACCGGCGTGGCCTCGCGGTACGTCGTCCAGATCGGCGCCGCGCTCATGATCCTCGTCGGGTTCGTCGGCTACTTCGGCCAGCTCGTCGCCACCGTCCCGAGCCCGATCATCGGCGGACTCTACATCGCCATGTTCGCCCAGATCGTCGGCGTCGGGCTCTCGAACCTCAAGTACGTCGACCTCGACTCCTCGCGCAACATCTTCGTCGTCGGTATCGCGATGTTCACCGGACTGGCCGTCCCGAAGTACATGCGGAGCGTCGGGGGCGCGGACGCCCTCCAGCAGGGGCTGGTCGAGGTCTTCCTGTTCGGCCCGCTCCTCGGGGCCGACGTGGTCGCGAACACGGTCTACGTCATCGGGTCGACGGGGATGGCGGTCGGCGGGGTCGTGGCGTTCCTCCTCGACAACTCGATCCCGGGAACGGCCGCGGAGCGGGGCCTCACCGCGTGGGAGGACGCGACCGAGGCGGACGCGGAGTTCACATCTGCGTACGACCGCTTCGTCGCCGAGGACGAGCCGACGCGCACCGACTGAACGGCGTCGAGCCGAGCCGTTCGGTCGGGATCGCCAATCCTCGGCGGACCCCCGACGACCTGCGCGTGGCGGGCGACGGACCCGTCGCTCGGCGCGTCGCAGAAGAACCGCAGAAAGGTCGCGTCGCCCGGCTTACAGGAGGCCGGTCTTCTGGAGCTTCATCAGGTCCTCGGTGTCGAGCGTCTCGCCCTCCTTGAACTTCTGATAGATCTCCTCGGCCTCTTCCTTCTCCTCTTCGCGCTTCTCGGCGCGCTCGTCCTCCCGCTCTTCTTCCTCCTTCTTGTCGAGCTCGCGCAGGCGCTTCTGGACGCGGACGAAGTCCTCGTGGTGGCGGTCGGCCGCCTCCTGGGCCTCGACGAACAGCTCGTGCATCTCGTCGGCCTCGTCGCGGATGTCGTCGGCCTCGCGGTAGGCCTCGATCATCTGGTTGTGGTGTTCCTGGGCCTTGTCCGCGAGCTCCGTCACCTTCTGGTGGTGCTGGGACGCCTCGGAGCGGACCTCCTCGGCCTCCTCGACGAGGTCGTCGAGCTCGCTCGTGTCGTCGACCTTCTCTTTCTTTTCGGCGAGCTTCTCGCGTTTGTCGTCGATCTTCTCGATGAGCTCGCGCTCGTCTTCGGCGTCGAGCACTTCGGTCTGCTGGCGGAACTCGAGGTCCTCGATCTCCTCTTCGAGCTCCTCGATGGACTTGCCGGAGCCGAGTTCGAGGTCCTGTTTGAGCTCCTCGACCTCGTCGAACAGCTCGTTGGCCTCGGCGTTGAGCTCGTTGCGCTTGTCCTTGTGCTCTTGGACCTGCTCGTTGAGCTCGTCGCGCTGTTCGCGGTGTTCCTGGGCCTCGTCGACCTTCTCTCGCGTCTTCGCGTTGAGGTCGTCGCGCTTGGAGGCGCGCTCGGACGCCATCTGGTTCAGCTCGTTGCGTCGGTCTCGCAGCTGCCCGGCGCGTTTGATGAGCTGCCCCTTGGAGCCGTTGTCCAAGTCGTCCTCAGAAAGGTCCACGTTGTCCGCCTCGTCCATCGGTTCCACGTCGTACTGCTCGATGACTTCTTCTTTCGTTACCATTTGTTATCTCTCCATCACCGCTCCGGCGATAGCGGACGCTCGCTGTGGTGCGTCGGGCCGTCTGCAAGAACTCCCGTTCATTTCAGCGTGCGATTCCACCAGCGCCAGAGGCGTTCTGGTACCCGCAACTACCTGCGGACGGCATATAAATACTTCGGTGATTTTCGTGTACACCGGTGGCACGGCGCGTGTACTCCGCGATTTCGTGGTTACCGTTCACACGCCCCGGGCCGCGTCCCCCTGCTCACGACTCGCCTCGCGTCCCCCTGCTCACGACTCGCCGCCGCCACCGCCGACCTCGTACGAGAGGACGATCCCGTCGTCGAACCGCTCCGTCTCGACGAGCGTGAGCTCGGGGAACTCCTCGGTGAAGCCCGCCCCGTCCGCCAGCGTGGGCGCGTCGCGGCCGCCGATCACGAACGAGCCGACGTAGACGTGGAGCTCGTCGACGATCCCGGCCTCGAAACACGAGAAGATCACCTCGCCGCCCCCCTCGACCATCAGGCGCTCGACGCCGCGGTCCGCGAGCTTCTCGACCCCTTCGGCGACGTCGACGCGCTCCTCGCCGGCGACGATCACCTCCGCGCCGGCGTCGGCGAGCTCGCTCCGCCGGTCGCGGTCGGTCGCGGCCGAGACGAGGAGGTACGTCGTCGCCGCGTCGTCTAAGATTCGGGCGTCGGTCGGCGTCCGCCCGGTCGAGTCCACCACGACGCGCGCGGGGTCGCCCGGTCGCCCGTTCTGGAGCCGCCCCACGCGACGGTCCTCCTCGTCGAGGGTGAGGTGCGGATCGTCCGCGAGGACGGTGCCGACGCCCACGAGCACCGCGTCCGCGGCCGCCCTGACCCGGTCGACCCGGTCGAAGTCTTCCGGGCCGGAGATCCGGAGCTGTTCCCGGCGGCGGGTGGCGAGCTTCCCGTCGACGCTCTGGGCCGCGTTGACGACCACGTGCATACCGGAGGGTCGGCCGGCGGCGGAATGGTCGTTTCGGTCCCAGGGGGTCGCTCGTCCGAAGGTATATTGGTCGCGACGCCGAAACGACGGTGATGCGGACCTCGACGCTCCTGATACTGGTCGGCGCGCTCCTGTTCGTTCTCCCGCTCCCGGGGACGTTCGTTCTCGGCGCGCTGGTCGTCCTCGCCGGCCTCGTCGCTCGCCTGTTCGGGCTCTGAGGCGACACGGTTTCCCCGGCGCCGGCCGAGCGCCTACCCGTGTCCGACCCAACCGCCCACCACGTCGGGATCACCGTCGCCAACTTGGACCGCGCCGTCGACTTCTACGCCGAGACGTTCGGCCTCGACCTCGTCGCCGAGTTCGCGGTCGGCGGCGACGCCTTCGCCGAGGCGGTCGCCGTCGAGGACGCGTCGGCCGAGTTCGCCCACCTCGACGCCGGCGGCTCGATAGTCGAGCTCGTCGAATACGAGCCGGTCGGCGAGGAGAGCCCCGACCCACCGGAGCTGAACCGTCCCGGGGCGACGCACCTCGGCCTCTCCGTCGACGACGTGGAGGCGTTCTACGACGGCCTCGCGGACGACGTGGAGACGCTGAGCCCGCCTCGGCCCACCGAGAGCGGGACCACCGTCCTGTTCGTCAGGGACCCCGAGGGGAACCTGATAGAAGTGCTCGACGCCTGAGCGGCGCTGCGCCGGCCGGTCCGTCGCCTCACTTCACCTTCGTGCCCGGTCCGGCGCCCTCGTAGGTGGTGAGGAGGTCGGCCTCCTCGCCGGCCGCGAGGACCATCCCGTTGGACTCGACGCCGAACAGCTCCGCCTTCTCCATGTTCGCGAGCACGATCACCTTCGTGTCGGGCAGGTCGTCGACGTCGTGGAGCTGCTTGAGCCCCGCAACGATCGTCCGGGTCTCCGCGCCGAGGTCGACGGTGAGCTTCAGCAGCTCGTCGGCGCCGTCGATCCCGACCGCGTCCTCGATCCGCCCGACGCGGATGTCCAGTTCTTGGAAGTCGTCGAAGCTGATGCGGTCGTCGCTGAGGGGTTCGATGTCGGTCATGTCGGTGTCGTCGGCGTCGGCTTCGTCGGCGTTCGCGTCGGTTCCGTCGTCGTCGGTCGCGTCCGCGCCGTCGTCGCGCTCCTCGTCGCCGTCGTCCGCTTCCGCCTCGTCGCCGTCGTCCGCTTCCGCCTCGGCGACGCGCGCTTCGAGCTTCTCGTTGAGCGCCTCGACGCGCTCGTCTTCGATCTGTTCGAACAGCTCAGTCGGCTCGCTCAGGTCGCCCGCCGGGCCCTCCCGTGCCGCCTCGACGGTGGTCTCGTGGACGGAGCCGGGCTCGCCGAGCTGCTCCCAGAGTCGTTCGCTCTTCTCGGGGCCCAGCGGCTCGAAGAGGACCCCGATCGCCTTCGCGAGCGCGACGCAGTCGTAGATGACCTGTTCCGCCTCGTCGGGGGCCTCGTCGACGAGCTTCCACGGCTCGTTGCGCTGGATGTACTCGTTGCCGTACCGCGCGAGGTCGGTGACCGCGTCGCCCAGCGCCCGCACGGAGTAGTCGTTGACCGCGGCGGCCACGTCGTCGACCGCCTCGTCGATCCGCGCCGCCACGTCGTCGCTCGGGGCGTCGGCGTCGGGGCCGCCCTCGAAGTTGCGGTGGGCGAACAGCAGCGAGCGGTAGAGGAAGTTGCCGACGGTCCCCACGAGCTCGGTGTTGACGCGCTCGGCGAACTTCTCCCACGAGAAGTCCACGTCCTGCTGGAACCCGCCGTTGGTGGCGAGGTAGTAGCGCAGCGGGTCCGGGTGGAACCCCTCGTTGAGGTACTCGTCGGCCCAGACCGCGCGGTCGCGGCTGGTCGAGAACCCCTTCCCGTCGAGGGTGACGAACCCGCTCGCCATCACCGCGCGCGGCTCCGCGTGGTCGGTCGCCTCCAGCATCGCGGGCCAGAATATCGTGTGGTGCTGGATGATGTCGCGGCCGATCACGTGGACGATCTCGCCGCCCTCGGGGTGGTCGTCGCTGGCGCCCTCCTTCCAGGCCGCCTCCCAGTCGAACGCGTCCGCGCCGACGCGCTCGGAGTACTGCTTCGTCGAGGAGATGTACTCGATCGGGGCGTCGACCCAGACGTAGAGGACGAGGTCCTGCGGGTTCTCGCCGGGCAGGTCGATCCCCCAGTCCATGTCGCGGGTAATACACCAGTCCTGGAGCCCCTGCTCGATCCACTCGCGAGGCTGGTTGCGGGCGTTCGAGGTGCCCTCCAGCCGGTCGAGAAAGTCGGAGAGGTAGTCGGCGAACTCCGAGACCGCGAAGAACTTGTGGGTGCGCTCGCGGTACTCCGCGGGGTTGCCGGTGATCGTCGACTCGGGGTCCTCGACCTCGCCGGGTTCGAGGTGGCGCTGGCACCCCTCGTCGCACTCGTCGCCGCGGGCGTGCGCGCCGCAGTAGGGGCAGGTCCCCTCGACGTAGCGGTCCGGGAGGTACTGGTCGTCGACGGGGTCGTACGCGACCATGATCTCCTTCTCGTAGAGGTGGCCCGCCTCGTCGAGGTCGCGGACGAGCTCCTGAGTCACCGCCGTGTTCGTCTCGTCGTGGGTGTGGCCGTAGTTGTCGAACTCGACGTTGAACTTCGGGAACGTCTCCGCGTAGCGCTCGTGCCAGTCGAGCGCGAATGCCTCCGGGGAGACGCCCTCCTGCTCGGCGTTGACCGCGACCGGCGTGCCGTGCATGTCGGAGCCGGAGACGAACGCGGTCTCCTGCCCGAGTCGTTCGAGCGCGCGGCTGTACACGTCGCCGCCGACGTAGGTGCGGAGGTGACCGATGTGGAGGTCGCCGTTGGCGTACGGCAGCCCACAGGTCACCACCGCCGGGTCGGCCGTGGGGAAGTCGTCGTGGCTCATGTGGTGTGTGTATGTCGTATGTCGGTCGATCGGGTCTAAAGCCCGCTGGTTCTGGGCCGTCGCGGCCGGCTCGGGAACTGGTCACACCGCGGCCGGGTCGACGGTCCGGGCGCTGCGGAAGGGCGGCGGGATTCGCCGCCGCGCCGGCGTCGGCCGCGCTACCGGCCGTCGCCGCCGCGACGGGTCCGCCCGCCGCTAGAAGGAGCGCGTCCGCATCCCGGACCGCCGTGTCCGTGTCACGCCCGTGAATTTGGACGGTCCGGTCTAAAACCCGTCGCCTGTGACGGGGTCACGGTCGGTCGCGGACGACCTGCCCCGCGTCACAGCAGGCCGCGGACGATCCGCGCCGCCTCGGCAGCGGTCGGCGCGAGGACGTACACGATCGGTTCGACGCCGACCGCGCCGGTCTGGTACGCCACGAGCGTCTCCGCCTCGTCGTCCGCCGAGCGGTTGGCGGCCGCGACCGCGTCGGCGACCGCCTCGCGGGTCTCGCGCTCGGCGTCGAACTCGACGGTCGGGTGCGACTCGCTGAGCGCCGCGACCGTCTCCGGGTCGTACCGGAGGTTCACCGCGCCCCGGACGCCGGACCCGGCCTCGCGCGCCGCGAGCAGCACCGTCGCGACGTGTTCGCTCACGCCGAACTCCGGCTCGCCGGGGACCATCGCGCGGCCCTTCACGTCGACGAGCCGGCCCGGGACCGCGGCCACGTCGTCGACCGTGGCGGCGTCGTCGGTACACTCGGCGACGTTCGCGCCGACGTTCGGGATGAGCCCCGCGAAGCCGGAGGCGTTCGTCAGGGTGCGGAGCCCGCGCCGGACCGAGGTGAGGACGCGCTCGCGCTCGCGGAGCCCGCTGTCCGGGTCGTGGACCGAGAACTCCACGTCGGCGTCGGCGAGCCCCGGCATCGCCGCCTCGTGGAGGTCGGCGAGCAGGTCGCCCTCCTCCAGCTGGCGGATCAGCACCTCGATTTCGACGAGCGCGGCCACGGGCGTGAGGTCGCCGCTCGCGAGCCCCTCGCCGACGCGCTCGACGAGGTCGCGCACGCGCTCGTCCGCGACGATGTCTTCGTGCCTGGCCACGTCGCCGGCGGCGTACTTCGAGACCGCCGACTGCGAGATGCCGAGGGCGTCGGCGACCTCGCTCTGGGTGAACCCGCGGTCGCGGAGGTCCTCCGCGAGCATCGAGCGGACGGTCGGCAGGAACTCGTCGACGACGACCTCCTCGATGAACCTCATCGCCCGTCACCTCCGGCCGCTTCATCGGTGCGGCTATCGTTGGCGAACTCCGGATCGTCGCCGATCCGCGACGCCTGCGGGCCGTCCTGTCCTTGGTACTTTGAGCCCCGCTCAGCGCCGTACGGCCGGTCCGCGGGCCGCTTCAGCTCGGTGAAGGTGAGCTGCGAGACGCGCATTCCGGGCGAGAGCGCGACCGGGGCGGTCCCGAGGTTCGAGAGTTCGAGGGTAATCTGCCCCTCGTAGCCGGGGTCGCACAGCCCAGCGGTGGCGTGGACGACGATGGCGAGTCGCCCGAGCGAAGAGCGCCCCTCGACGTGCGCGACGAGGTCGTCCGGAATCCTGACCCGCTCGGCGGTCGTCCCGAGGACGAAGTCGCCGGGGTGGAGGATGAACTCGTCGCCCTCGGCGACGGTCGTCTCGCTGACGTACTCGCTCACCTCGCCGGCGTCTGTCGGGTGGATACAGGGGATGTTGGTGCGCTGGAACTCCAGGAACCGCTCGCCGAGCCGCAGGTCCACGCTGGCGGGCTGGACCTGCTGGTCGACGTCGTCGAGCGGCTCGATCGCGAGGTCGCCCTCGGCGAGCCGGTCGAGGATGTCTGCGTCGGACAGGATCATACCGAGAGGGGGAGCGCCGGCGGCTTAAAAACTCCCGAATCGGCGGCTCCGAGCGCTCGAACCGACGCCCGGGGCCGACCGCTCTGGGAGCGCTCAGACCGCCGCGATCAGGAGGGCGATCGCGGCGAAGAACGTCGCCACTCCCGCCGCGGGGCCGCGGTCGAGGTCGTGTACGGCCTCCAGCCCGCCGACGACCACGACCCACTGGATCGCGATCGCTACCGCGGACGCGACCAGCAGCGGCCCCGTCGCGCTCGTGATCGCGGCGACGAGGTCCGTCGTGAGCGCCTCGAACGACGACCCCGCGGGCGCCGCGTTCGAGAGCGTGTACCAGATCGCGACGATCCCGGCGCCGAGCCGGAGCAGTTCAGCCCCGATCGCCCACCCGGCGATCACGAAGGAGTCGCCGACGGAGCCGGAGCCGCCCGCGACGAGCGCCCCGACGTGGAGCGCGAGCGCGAACGCGACCCACCAGATCGGGACGCCGAGCAGCCCGTAGTGGATGTAGCCGTTCGCGGCGTCGCTCAGTTCCTCGCCCGCGTCGACCTCGATTTGCTTCGGCTCGTCACACTCCTCTGCGAACGCGGAGTCGGGGTCGTCGCCGAAGGTCTCGCAGGTCGACTCCGAGGGGCGATCCGGGTTGTCGACCGTGATCTGCTGGTCGACCGTCGCGTCGAAGACGGCCCCGAGCGCGATGATTCCGACACTGGTGCCGATCGTGACGACGACCAGCATCGCGACCGCGACGGTCCCGGCGCGGGGAGAGTCGAACGCGTCGCGGACGCGGTCGAGGACGCTACCGATCGGACTCGTGAGGACGGCGAGCGGGGAGGGCACGCCCAAGCGATCCGGGGCGACACACAAGTGCTTTTTCGGTCGAACGCGCCGCCGCCGACCGCGTCACTCCCGTTCGAGTTCGGCCTCCGGGTCGGCGTCCTCTTCGGCCGCGTCCGCCTCCCGCTCGGCCTCGCTCGCCGCGGCCTTCCGCGCGCGGTCGGCCGCCAGCTCGCGGTCGATGTCGTCCTCGACGTACCCCATCGACTCCACGGTGACGACGTTCCCCCCGCCGGGGTCGACCACCATCACCTCCTCGCCCTCGTCTATCGTCCCCTCCATCGACCGGGCGGAGTAGTGTGGGTTGAACCCGCCGCCGGCGAGTTTCACCTCGCCGCCCGTGGGCGTCACGCGCTCCGTGACGGTTCCGGTCTTCCCCTTCAGGGAGTCGCTGTCGCTGGTCTGCTGTTGCCCCTTCCCGCCGTAGAAGTCGAACTCGTGGTAGGCGTAGAAGGCAGCCGCACCGAACACGAGCGTCAGCAGCGCCATGAACAGGGTGAGGAGGGCGCCGGCGACGCCGAGCGAGGTCAGCGCCAGCCCGCCGAGCCCGGCGCCGATGAGCGCGATGCCGACGACGATGAAGTTCGCCCCCGGCGCGAGCGCCTCCGCCATCGAGAGCAGCAGCCCCGCGGTCAACAGCAGGAGGGGGAGGGTGTCCGGCGAGAGGAGTCCGGACTGTGCCAGCGCGTTCATGTTCGGTCCTACGGCCGCGGCCTGATAAGTGGTGGTGCGCGCGGTCGCGCGGCGTCCGACGAGCCGTTGACGCTCTCCCCTCGGGCCGTCTCGCCGCTCGTCGCTCGGACGCTCTCGACGCTCCTCGTCCGGTCTCCCCGCGGCGTCCGACTCAGAGTCCGACCACTAAGGTGCCGACGGTGAGGGCGACGCCGAGGACGACGAACGCCGCGTGTTCGAGGGTGATGTCGCCCGGCTCAATCGGTTCGTCCGCCGGGGTGGCGGTGTCCTCGGTGACCCCGTCCGGCCCCACGTCGTCGACCGAGAAGCGCCACTCGGTCCCGCCGTCCGGGCCCTTCTCGCCCGCGTCGTTGGCTCGGCTCCGATCGCCGGTGACGGCGTCGTCGCCGGCCTCGACGGCCGAGTCTCCGTCGCGGGCACCGTCGCCGGATTCGTCGCTCATACGACCTCGTACGCGACTCCGTAATAAATGGCTGGCGGGCGCGTCGGTCCCGGACCGAGCGCGGCGGTCGCGTCGCGGGCGTCGCCGGTACTTACCGCTCGCGGGCCGCGCGGAGCACGTCGCCGTCGTAGACGACGCCGCGCTCGCCGTCGACGGTCACCGTGGTCCCGTCGGCGACCGACTCGGGGAGGGCGGCGCCGGAGACCATCGGGACGCCCAGCTCGCGGGCGACGACGGCGGGGTAGCCGGTCATCCCCTCGCGGGCGTCGACGATGCCGGCGATCCGGTCGAGGTCGCCGCCGAACTCCCCGTTGAACTCGGGCCCCAGCGCGACCACGGAGTCCTCGGGGAGCGCGTCGAGGTCGCCGTCCTCGGTCCGGTGGACCGGGGCGGCCACGCGGCCGGCCACGGCCCCTTTGCCGGTCACGAGCGTCTCCGCGGCGACGTGGACCTTCAGGGTGTTCGTCGTGTTCGTCCCCTCCAGCTCGGTGAGCATCCCGGAGAGGACCACGAGGGTGTCGCCGGACGCCGCGCCGCCGCGGTCGAGCGCGGCGTCGACCGCGTTGTCGAGGATCGACTCCATGTCGTTGGCGTACTCGGTCAACACCGGTCGGACTCCCCACGAGAGGGCGAGCTGTCGGCGGACCCGGTCGTTCGGCGTCGTCGCGACGACCGGGACGCCCGGGCGGAACATCGCGGTCTTTCGCGCCGTGAAGCCCGACTCGGAGACCGCGACCACCGTGGAGGCGCCGATGTCGCGCGCGAGGTAGCGCGCCGACCGCGCCAGCGCCTCCGTCCGGGAGCCCTCCTCGGCGGTCGGGACGCGCTGCTCGCGCGTCTCCGCGTACTCGTCACTAGACTCGACCTGCCGGACGATCCGGTCCATCGTGTCGACGACGTTGATCGGGTCCTCGCCGACCGCGGTCTCGCCGGAGAGCATCACGGCGTCGGTGCCGTCGAGGACGGCGTTCGCCACGTCGGAGGCCTCCGCGCGGGTCGGCCGCCGCGAGGAGACCATCGAGTCGAGCATCTCCGTCGCGGTGATGACGGGGACGCCCTCGTTGACGCAGGTCCGGATGATCCGCTTCTGGATCACGGGCACGTCCTCAAGCGGGCACTCGACGCCGAGGTCGCCGCGGGCGACCATCACGCCGTCGGCGGCGTCGACGATCCCCTCCAGGTTCTCGACCGCCCCGGCGCGTTCGATCTTCGCGACGATCGGGATGTCGTCGCCGCCGCGCGCCTCCAGCTCGTCGGCGATCCGGTACACGTCGTCCGCGTCGCGCACGAACGAGGCCGCCACGAAGTCGGCGTTCGTCCGGGCCGCGAGGTCGAGTTCGGCCTCGTCTTCCGGGGTGATCAGGTCCACGTCGATGGCGACGCCCGGCAGGTTCACGCCCTTCCGGGAGCCGAGCTTGCCGCCCGAGACGACCGTCGCGACCACGGACTCGCCGTCGACGCGCTCGACGCGGCACTCGATCCGGCCGTCGTCGAGGAGGATCGTGTCGCCCGGCTCGGCGGCCCCGATCGAGTGGGTGAGCCCGACGCGCTCGGGCGTCGCGTCGTCGCCTTCGAGGAAGCTCACTTCCGAGCCCTCGGCGAGCGCGATCGGGTCGTCGATCTCGGCGGTGCGGACCTCCGGCCCCTTCAGGTCGACCATCACCGCGAGCGGGTCGTCGATCTCGTCGTCGACGGCGCGGGCGCGCTCGATCACCGTCTCCCGGTGGTCGGTCGTCCCGTGGCTGGCGTTGAGTCGGACGACGGACATCCCCGCGTCGGCGAGGCCGCGGATCGTGTCCCGGTCGTCCGAGGCGGGACCGATCGTACAGACGATCTTGGCGTTTCGCATACCGCCGGGTTCGGCGTAGCGGCTGAAAAAGGCACCCGGTTGAGTCGCTCCCGAGTGAACGTTCGTGAAGAACGGTCCCCTCGCGGGTCCCGGACACGGAGCCCGCGACCGGGGCCCTGCCGGCGTTCGCGGTCGCTCCGCAGTCGAGTACGTATCGCCGAGCGATCGGAACGGTGGAGGGTCGGTCGCCGCAGCGTCAGCGGTGACGGATTTTCAGTCGTCGGCGGGCGCGGGCGCGCTACCGGTCGACAGCGACACCTCGGGCGCGTCGACGCCGAGCTCGTCGAGCGCGGACTGCGCGGCGCGCTTGCCGGAGACGAGCATCGCGCCGAACGTCGGGCCCATCCGCGGGAGGCCGTGGGCGGTCGCGACCGCCATCCCGGAGGCGATCAGGCCGTCGTGGACGACGCCGGTGTGCTCGACGACCGCGTCCTCGCTCTCACCGACCCACATCGAGTCGTGGCCGGGCGAGTCGTGGCCGGGCGCGCCGTACTCGCCGTCGCCCGTCTGGTCCATGCCGGTGTTGTGCTCCTTCGCGTGCTCGATCCCGGGCGCCGAGAGGACGCCGCGCTCGTCGAGCTTGCTGATCGCGACCGCGTCGTGGCCGGTCGCGTCGATGACGAGGTCGGACTCGACCGCGATCGGATCGACGCAGGTGATCTCGCGCGGGAGCGCGTGGACCGGCGTCCAGTTCATCACGATCCCCCCGACCTCGTGGTCGTCCCGGACGACGAGGTCGGTGAACTCGGTCATGTTCTGGACGCGCGCGCCGGCGTCGCAGGCCGCCTTGATCAGCCCGGAGCAGGCCTCCGGCCCCGCGGCGGTGTAGAGCCCGTCCACGTCCTCGACCGGTTCGTACTCCACGTTGAGGTCGTCGAGGATCTCCTGGGCGGGGTCCCGGACCGTCACGGTGTTCATCAGGAACCCGCCGAGCCAGAAGCCGCCGCCGAGGTAGTTGTTCTTCTCGACGATCATCACCTTCACGCCGCGCTCGGCCAGCTCCTTCGCGGCCATCAGTCCGGAGGGGCCGCCGCCGAGGACGATGACCTCGGAGTCGGTGAAATCGAGGAATCCGTCGGTCCACTCGTTCCCGATCGCCTTCGTCACGTCGGTCTCGCTCACGTCCGCGAAGCCGTTGAATCCGTCCATACAACTTGGTAGTATTACTTGGTTGTGAAATGTGTTGCGGTCGATACGCGGGTGTGTGTTCCATTCATATCGGTACTGCGGAGTCGAACACAGCCGAAGCTCAAGCCGCTCAACTCTGCTCGGTCAGCTACAGATCGCCGGTTCCCACCGCCAAAGCCCCAGCCGTGAGGGCGCCGTACGCTCGCTGTGCTCCTCACTCGGTCGCTCACTTCGTTCGCTCCCTCGTTCCGGTGCTTACATCGCCTACGGCGCCCTCACGGCTGCCCCTTCGAGTCCCACCCCGCACAGCGC